>MNFJ01000024.1 GCA_001918155.1 Deltaproteobacteria bacterium 13_1_40CM_4_68_19 | reverse complement strand
CCTCAAGGTTTCCGCGCGCACGAGGGACGGGATCGTCATGGCGCTCCGCCACGTGAAGCTGCCGGTGATCGGCGTCCAGTTCCACCCCGAATCGATCCTCACTCCCGACGGCCAGACGCTGCTCGGCAATTTCCTGCGGATGTAGCCGATGCCCTTGCGCGAGCAGATCCGGTTGGCGGTCGACGGCATCCATCTCTCGCGTGCGCAAGCCGCGGCGGCGATGGACGCGATGCTCGATGGCAATGCCCCGGTGGCGCAGATGTCGGCGCTCCTGGTGGCGCTGCGCATGAAAGGCGAGACGCCCGACGAGATCGCCGGCGCAGCCCAGGCGCTGAGATCGCGCGCCGCGCGGGTAGAGGTCTCGGGGGATCGCCTGATCGACACCTGCGGCACGGGCGGCGACGCCTCGCACACGTTCAACATCTCGACGACCTCCGCGTTCGTCGCGGCGGCGGGTGGCGCGCGCGTCGCCAAGCACGGCAACCGCGCGGTCTCCTCGAAGTGCGGCAGCGCCGACGTGCTCGCGGCGCTGGGCGTCGAGGTCGAGCTTGCGCCGGAAGCGGTGGCTGCCTGCATCGACGAGTGCGGGATCGGGTTCCTCTTCGCGCCGCGCCATCACGCGGCCATGCGCCACGTCGCGCCCGTGCGCAAGGAGCTCGGGCTGCGCACGCTGTTCAACCTGCTCGGGCCGCTGGCGAATCCCGCCGGCGCGCGGCGGCAGCTGCTCGGCGTGTACTCGCCGCAGCTCGTTCCGGTGCTGGCGCAGACCCTGGTGGAACTCGGGTGCGATCGGGCATTCGTGGTGCATGGGTACGGCGGGCTCGACGAGATCTCGACGGCCGGCCCTACCATCGTGTGCGAGGTCCGCTCAGGCGTAGTGCGGCAGTTCGAGCTGTCCCCCGAGGACGTGGGCGTGAAGCGCGCGCCACTCGAGGACCTCCGGGGTGGCGAGCCCCAGCAGAACGCCGAGACGCTCCGCGGAATCCTGCGCGGCGAGAACGGCGCCCGGCGGATCGCGACCGTGCTCAATGCCGGGGCAGCGCTGGCGGCGTCGGGCGTCTGCGAGAGCATCCGCGAAGGCGTGCGGATGGCGGAGCGGGCGATCGACAGCGGCGCCGCGATGGAGCGGCTGGAGAAGCTGGTGAAGGCGTCGCAGGCCCGGAAGGCGGCTCCGTGAGCCATCTCGCGAAGCTGGTGGCGCAGGCCGTCGCGGACGCGCGAGAGCGCGAGAAGCAGCCTCTTCCCCTGGAGGCGCCGCCGCTGCGGTCGTTTCCGCGGGCCGGCTTGATCGCCGAGGTGAAGCGGGCCAGTCCTTCCAGGGGCGCGATCAACCCGGGCCTCGATCCGGCGCAGCTCGCGCAGGCGTACGCGCTGGGTGGGGCAAGCGCGATCTCCGTGCTCACCGACCGGGTGCACTTCGGCGGCTCGCTCGACGATCTCCAGGTGGCGAGGGCAGCCGCACCGCTGCCGGTGCTGCGCAAGGACTTCATCGTGACGGAGTTCCAGGTGCGCGAAGCGCGCGCGTACGGAGCGGACGCCATCCTGCTCATCGCGGCAGCGGCACCGCTCGCGACGCTGCGGCCGCTGCGACAGCTCGCGCGCGAGCTGGGGATGGCCGTGCTGTTCGAAGTGCACGAGGAGAGCGAGCTGGACGCCGCGAGAGCGTGCGAGCCGGATCTGCTCGGCGTGAACGCGCGCAATCTCAAGACGCTGGAGGTGCACCCGGGGGCGTTCGCGCGCATCGCGCCGCTCGCCCGGGAGATCGCGCCGCTGGTCGCGGAGAGCGGCGTCCGTACGCCGGACGATGCGCGCCGCTTGCGGGCGCTGGGAGCGTCGATGCTGTTGGTTGGCGAGGCGCTCTCGTCCGCCGCGGATCCGCAGAGCGCGACGCGGAGGCTGGTGCAGGCATGAAGATCAAGCTCTGCGGCGTGCGCACCGTGGCCGATGCGCTCCTCTGCGCGAACGAAGGCGCCGACGAGATCGGGGTGATCTTCGCCCCGACCAGCCGGCGGCGCGTCACCATCGCGGAGGCGAAAGCGATCCGCGCCGCGCTTCCCGCGCGGGTCCCGCTGGTGGGCGTGTTTCTCGACGCGCCGCTCGAGGAAGTGATCCGGATCGCCGGGGAAGTCGGGCTGCAGGCCGCGCAGCTCCACGGCGAATGGCCGACGGGGTGCGCGCCGCTCCCCCTCCATGCCGTACTACAAATGGTCTCGGCGGAATCGCTGCAGCCGCGCCCGGGCGCCGCGCGCCTGCTGCTCGACGGACCGGCCGGAGGGTCGGGAAGGAGTTTCGCGTGGTCTCTTACCGAGCGGGCGCGCTCGCTGCACGGCGGTGAGCTGTTCGTCGGTGGGGGGCTCACGGCCGAGAACGTGGCGCAGGCGATCGCGCAGGCGCGTCCTTCAGGTGTGGACGTTGCGGGTGGAATCGAGGGACCGGACGGGTTCAAGGATCGGGAGCGGGTCCGCGCGTTCGTTCGCGCGGCCCGCGAGGTGTCGAGATGAAGGAGATGCCGCCGATCCTCTCGGATGCGACGGTTTCGCCTCCGGATGCGCGCGGGCGTTTCGGCGCATACGGCGGCCGCTTCGTTCCGGAGACGTTGATTCCCGCGCTGGACGAGTTGGAGCGTTCCTGGAAGGAAGCGCGGGCCGACCCGCGGTATCGGGAAGAGCTGACGGAGCTTCTGCGGACGTATGCCGGCCGGCCGACGCCACTGTTCCGGGCGGATCGGTTGGCGAAGGCGCTCGGCCTCTCCGGTCGCGTCTACTTGAAACGCGAGGACCTGCTCCATACCGGAGCGCACAAGCTGAACAACACGCTGGGGCAGGCGCTGCTGGCGAAGCGCATGGGCAAGCGTCGCGTGATCGCGGAGACCGGCGCCGGGCAGCATGGCGTCGCCACCGCGACCGTGTGCGCCCTGCTCGGCCTCGAATGCATCGTCTACATGGGCACGGAGGACGTCCGGCGGCAGAGCCCGAACGTCGTGCGCATGAAGCTGCTCGGCGCGGAGGTGCGCAGCGTGGACGCCGGCTCGCGCACGCTCAAGGACGCAATGAACGAGGCGATCCGCGATTGGGTCACGAACGTGCGCACCACCTATTACTGCATCGGCAGCGCGGCGGGGCCGCACCCGTACCCGGTGATGGTGCGCGAGCTGCAGAAGATCATCGGCGAGGAGGTGGCCGAGCAGATCGCCGGCGCGGAAGGCCGGCTCCCCGACGCCGTCGTCGCCTGCGTCGGGGGCGGATCGAACGCGATCGGCGCGCTGCACCGCTTCGTGCGCGAGCCCTCGGTCACGTTGTACGGAGTCGAGGCGGCCGGCCACGGGCTGGAGAGCGGCAAGCACGGCGCCTCGCTCGCGAAGGGCCGACCCGGCGTGCTGCACGGGTCGCGCTCGTACGTGCTGCAGACGGAAGATGGCCAGATCGCCGAGGCGCACTCGATCAGCGCGGGCCTCGACTACCCAGGGGTCGGCCCCGAGCTGTCGCACCTGCGCGACCAGGGACGTCTCACGGTTCTCTCGGCGACCGATACCGAAGCGCTGCAGGCATTTCAGACGCTCGCCCGCAGCGAGGGAATCCTCTGCGCGCTGGAGTCGGCGCACGCCATCGCCGCATTGCCCCGGGTGCGCGGCGGCCTCATCGTCGTGAACCTCTCCGGTCGCGGCGACAAGGACCTCGGCACCGTCATCGAGGCGCTGAAGTGAGCCGCCTGTCCGACGCGTTCGCGGCAGCCGGGGCCCAAGGCCGCACCGCGCTGGTCTGCTACGCGATGGGTGGCGACGGAGATACGGCGGCCCTGCTCGAGGGCATCGATGCGGCCGGCGCCGACGTGATCGAGCTAGGCGTGCCGTTCTCCGACCCGATCGCCGACGGCCCGGTGATGCAGGCGGCGGCGACGCGCGCCATCGCCGCGAAGACGACGCTGCGCGATCTGCTCTCCATGGCTTCCCGGCTGCGCTTGCGCGCCCCGATGGTGGCGATGGGCTACATGAACCCGATCGAGTCGATGGGTTCGCGCGCCTTCGCCCGCGCCCTGCGCGAAGCGGGTCTGTGCGGCGCCATCGTCCCCGATCTGCCGCTCGAGGAGGCCCAGCCCGTGCGCGACGACCTCGCCGCGGAAGGATTGGACCTCGTGCCGTTGGTCGCTCCCACGACTCCGAAGGAGCGCGCAGCTCGGATCGCCCGCACCGCGCGCGGTTTCGTCTACTACGTCTCCGTCACGGGCGTGACCGGCGTCCGCGCGGCGCTGCCGGACGATCTGGAGAGGCGGCTGGCCGAGTTGCGCGCGGTCTCGTCCGTCCCGGTCGCGGTCGGCTTCGGCATCTCGCGCCCGGAGCAGGCGGCGGCGCTCAAGGGGAAGGCCGACGGCGTGGTCGTGGGGTCGGCGCTGGTCGCGCTGCATCACGAACAGGGCGTCGCCGCTGTCGCCGCGCTGGTCCGCTCACTGCGCTCAGCGCTGTAATGGGAGCTACCTGAACAGCTTCTTCAATGCCTTGCGCGCGAAGACCGCCGCGATGGCCGGTGTCTGCCGATCGATGATCCGCGGTCGTTGCGGCGCTGGTTCCGCGAGCAGCGCGAGAACGGTGTCGGCGGACCGTTGCCAGGTATGCTCGCCGGCGGCGCGTGAAGCGGCGGAGCGCGCCTTCTCGTTGGCGGTGGGCTCGCAGAGGGCGACCATGGCATCGGCGAGCGCCTCGGCGTCGCCGGCAGGAGCAGCGCGGGCCCATCCCTCCCGCTCGCCATCCATGGCGAGCACATCTCCGGCAGTGCACGCGGCGGGGAGGCCCGCCCAGAGGCAATCGAGCAGCCGGGTACGGTAGGCGAGCTCCGCCTCCAGCGACGGCCTGTGCGCGGAGACGGCGAGGTCGGCATCGAGCAGCCATGCGCCGCGATCCTCGTACGGCACCCACGCGTCCACGAAGTGCACACCGGGCCCCGCCGCCGCGCGCGCTTCCTGAGCGGCCGCGCGCATCGGAGGAGCGGCGTTCCCGGGCCGCTGTCCGGCGAGCAGCGCGAGCTCGAGGCGCGGCACCCGCTTTCGCGCGATCGCCGCAGCCCGGACCGCGAGCGCCGGATCCATCCAGTCCCAGAGGCCTCCGCTCCAGAATGCGATCCGGTCCTCGGGCGCAGCCTCGATGGCGCGGCGCAAGGGCGAGTCGCCCTTCCGCGGCGGCGCCTCGGGGAGCCCGAACGGCACCACCGCGAGGAGCCGCGACGCCTCCGGGTCGCCGGCGAGCGCCTGTGGCGAAAGCCTTCCGCAGGCGCCCATCCAGCCAAGCCAATGCGCGCGCTGGGGACGCGAGGCGCAGAGCACGTGGTCGGCCCGGCGGATCAAATACTGCAGACGGCGCCGGACGTATCCGACCTGAACGATCTGCTCCGCCGTGGGATGCGGGTCCATCCGGGCGAGCTGCTCGAGCTGGACCGGATCGTAGAGATCGAGCAGCAGCCGCCCGCCGAAACGGAGCAGGTGTGGCAAGGGGAAGCCGAATCCCTGCGCGATGAACGCGTCTGAATCCCGGAGGACCGCACCGAGGTCCCGCGAAGTGCCGAACGGCTCGTCCTCGAGCTCGTCGGCTCCCTCGGCAACCAGCGTCACCCGGTGCCGGGCGGCCAGCCTGCGCGACAGCTCGACCGCTCGGATTCCCGGGCCGGCCATTCGCCGGCCGACCACGTCCTCGCAGTGATAGGCGATCCTCACCGGACGAGCCACTCCAGCGCTTCGAGGTAGCCGGCGGCGCCCTTGCCAAGGATGCGATGGGCGCAGACCTCTTCCAGCAGGCTCACGCGCCGCCATGGCTCGCGCTTGGTGATGTCGGAGAGATGCACTTCGACGACCCGGAGCCTGGTGGCAACGATCGCGTCGCGCAGCGCGTACGAAGAATGCGTGAACGCGCCCGGGTTGAAGATGACTCCGTTGGCCCAGCGCCGCGACTGGTGCAGCTCGTCGATCAGCGCGCCTTCATGATTGGACTGCACTGCGCGCACCGTGTGCCCGAGCTCCCGCGCTCGCGAGACCACCATCTGCTCCAACTCCGCGAGAGTCGTCTTTCCATAGATCTCCGGTTCCCGCTCGCCGAGCAGGTTCAGGTTCGGGCCGTTGAGGAGGAGGATGTTCATCCCAGCTGAGTCTACGCGAGAGCGGCCGCGAGCGCGCGGGCGCAGTCCTCGGCGCTGGCCTCGCGCAGCACCGGCGTTCCGATGCGTTCCAGAAGCACGAACCGGACGCCCCCGCGGCGGACTTTCTTGTCTCGCCTCATCGCCTGCAGCGCGGCTTCCCGCTGGCCGGAGTCCAAGCCGCTGCCGGCGGCGATGCGGATCCGCTCGACGAGGCGCAGGGCGCGATCCCGCTCGGGCATGCCGTCGCAGAGCGCGAGCATGCCGCGCAGGCCGAGCGCCACCGCCTCGCCGTGGGAGAAATGGGTGTAGCCCGTGGCGGCCTCCAGCGCGTGGCCGACGGTGTGGCCCAGGTTGAGGAACGCGCGCTGACCACCCTCGCGCTCGTCCGCGGCGACGATGCGCGCCTTGAGCCGCACCGCGCCCTCGACCAGCGGAGCGAGCGCTTCGGCCTCCCCCGCCGCGGCCTGCTCGAGATCGCGCTCGCATCGCTGCAACAGATCGCCGCCCTCCAGCAGCGCGCACTTGACCACTTCGGCGAGGCCGCTCCACCGCTCGCGCGAAGGAAGGGTGGCGAGCAGCAGTGGATCGCAGATGACCAGCCGCGGCTGGTGGAACGCCCCGATCAGGTTCTTGCCAGCGCTCAGGTTGGCTCCGGTCTTCCCGCCAAGGCCGGCGTCCACCTGGGCCAACAGGGTGGACGGCACGCTCACCCAGGGAACGCCGCGCAAGTAGAGCGCCGCCGCCAGGCCGGCGAGATCGGTGAGAACGCCGCCGCCGATCGCAACCACGTACCCGTCGCGACCAACGCCGCGCGCGGTCAGCGCCTCGCACATCGCCTCGACCTCGGGCAACGTCTTGCGCGCTTCGCTGACGGCCCGGCCGATCGGATCGCCGAAGTGCTCCCCGAGCGAGAGCAGGGCGTCGGGATGGAGCGAGAGCACGCGAGCGTCGCAGAGCAGCCCCGGAGTCCCGCCAAGTCCGGCCCCGGCGCAGAGGGCCGGGAGCCGCTGCAGCGCACCCGGCTCGATCACGCAATCGGTGCGGGTGCCGGACGCGAAGCGCACCTCAATGGTGGGCACGCTGCTCCTCCAGCGCCGAGACGACCGAGGCCGCCTGCGCGGAAATCAATTGGGGTGACGCGCCCGGCACCACGTCGAGGACGGCGTCCGCGAGCCGCGCGTACAGCGGCTCCCGCGCGATCGCCAGGTCCGCGAGCCGCGCCTGGGGATTGCCGGCGAGCAGCGGCCGCCCGGTCGCCGCGCGTTCCGCGCAGAGCGAGACCGGAGCGCGCAGCCAGAGAAGATGTCCCGTCTTCCGCACCGCGAGCCGGACTGCGCGGGAGCCGAGCGCGCCCCCGCCGACGGAGATGACGCTGCGCGGACCGCGCGCCGCGGCGCGGACGGCCTCCACCTCTCGATGGCGGAAGCCGGCCTCCCCCTCCGACGAGAAGACTTCCGGCACGCTCTTGCCGGCCTCGCGCTCCACCATGGAATCGATCTCGACGAACGGCAGCCCGAGCGCGGAGGCGAGCAGCGGCGCGAGCGTGGTCTTCCCCGCTCCGGGAAGGCCGCAGAGCCAGACGTGTCCTGCGAGCGGGCGCGCGCGCCGCCAGGCGAGCCGCAGCGCTGCGTGGAGCTCGTCCATCGAGTCGCCGCCAAGCTTCGTGAGCAGCGCGTCGGCGACGCAGAGCGCGACCACCGCCTCGCCGACCACCGCAGCCGCCGGGACCGCGCAGGTGTCGCTGCGCTCCACGTGCGCTGCGTCCGCCTCGCCGGTGAGCAGATCGACGCTTCTCAGCGCGGCCGGCACCGTAGCGATCGGTTTCATCGCGGCGCGCGCGACCAGCGGCTCGCCGTTCGTTACGCCGCCTTCCAGACCGCCGGCGTGGTTCGTGTCGCGCGTGATTCCGGCGCCGGCGCGTCCCATCGGATCGTGGACCTGCGAGCCGAACAGCTCTGCCGCACGCCATCCGTCGCCGAGCTCGACCGCCTTGATCGCCGGGATGGAAGCCAGCGCGCGCGCGAGGAGGCCGTCGAGACGGAGATCGGCCTGCGTATAGCTGCCCAGTCCCGGCACGAGCCCCGTCACGCGCACCTCGAAGGTGCCGCCCACCGTATCGCGCCGGGTGCGCGCTTCCTCGATCTGCTCGCGGAAGGTCTCCTCCGCCTCGCGATCGATGCAGCGCACCGGCGATGCGTCCGCCTTGAGCGCGAGCGCCTCCGCGTCCTCGATGCCCTCCAGACCGGAGACGTCGCGCGCCCGCGCCGAGCCGATGGAAGTCACCCACGAACCGATCCGGACGTCGAACGCGTCGAGGAGCCGGCGGGCGGCAGCGGCCAGGCCGACGCGCATCGCGGTCTCGCGCGCGCTGGCGCGCTCGAGGGAGTTGCGCAGGTCCCGGTGGCCGAACTTCATCGCCCCCGTGAGGTCCGCATGCCCGGGGCGCGGAAGCGAGACCAGCTTGCCCGGGTCCTGCACGGGCTCGACCGCCATCCGCTCCGACCACGCTTTCGCGTGATCGGCGTTCTCGATCAGGAGCGCGAGTGGCGATCCGAGCGTCTTCCCGTGCCGCACGCCCGCGAGGATGCGGGGCTTCTCGGGCTCGATGGCCATGCGCCCGCCACGGCCGTAGCCGAGCTTGCGCCGCTGCAGATCGCGCTCGATGTGCTCGGCGAGGAGCTCGAGCCCCGCCGGCAGCCCGTCGAGGATGCCGACCAGCGCCGGGCCGTGTGATTCGCCGGCGGTGAGGAAGCGCAGGCGCGTCACGCGAGCGCCGCCTTGCGCAACTCCGGCGCCAACTCGCCCAGGCGCGGCCGCCCCAGCCAGATCTCCAGCGATGCGATGGCTTGCTGCACCAGGACTTCGATCCCGTCGACGGCGCGCAATCCGCGGGCGCGCGCCGCACGAACGAGCGCGGTATCTCCGCGCGCCGAATACGCGAGATCGACGACCGTGCCGCGGAGCGAGGCGGGGTCGAGGGGCACCTCGTCGCCGTTCATGCCGACCGTCGTGCAGTTCACAATCAGGTCCGCGCGCGCCAGCGCCTCCAGGCCGCCGGCCTTCACGCCCATCTCCCGGGCGAGCTGCTCGCCTCGCGCGCGCGTCCGGTTCACCACGGTCACGTCCGGCCGGAATGCATCCACCACCGCCCTGGCCGAGCCGCCGGCCCCGAGGACGACCGCGTGCCCGGAAAAGGTGCCCAGCGCGCGCAGCACGCCTTCGCGGTCCGTGTTGTGCCCGTACAGAGCGCCGTCCCGATTCACGATGCAGCTCACCGCGCCGATCCGCTCGGCTGCCGGATCGAGCCGATCCAGCGAAGCGATCACGGCCTGTTTGTGGGGGACGGTCACGTTGGCGCCCGCGACGCCCAGCGCGCGCAACGAACGCACAGCGGCGGGAACGTCGGTCACCCGGCAGGGTGCATACACCGCGTCGACGCCGAGGATCTGGAACGCGCGCGCGTGGATCGCCGGCGAGCGGGAATGGGCGACCGGATCGCCGAGCAGGACGTAGAGGGCGCGCATCAGGAGAAGATCTCCACCTCCGCGCCCATCGTGCGCAAGAGGGCGTAGAAGCCGGGGAACGAGACGTCGGCCCACTCCGCTCCGGAGATCGTGCACGGCTCGCGCGCGGCGAGCGCCGCCACCGAAAAGGCGAGCGCGATGCGGTGGTCCATCGCGGAATCGATCGCTGCTGCTCCCCGCAGGGCACCGCCCTGGATGCGCAGGCCATCCGGCAGCTCGTCCACGTGCGCGCCCATCGCGCGAAGCCCCGCCGCCATCTGCGCCAGGCGGTCCGACTCCTTGACGCGAAGCTCCTGCGCGCCGCGAATGACGGTCTCGCCCTCCGCGCAGGCGCCCAGCACCGCGAGGATGGGCACCTCGTCGATGGCGCGGAGGACGAGGTCCCCCTGGAGCTCCGCTCCGCGCAGCTTCTGTGCCTGGACAGTCAGCCTGGCCACCGGCTCCGGTCCGCCGGATTCACCGAGCTCGAGCTGCAGTCGCGCCCCGAACATCGCCACGGCGTCGAGGAAGCCGGCGCGGGTCGGGTTCACGCCGACGTGCTGCAGCGACAGCGTACTTCCCTCGGGCGCCAGCAGCGCGGCGGCGATCAGGAAGGCGGCTGAGCTGAGATCGCCGGGGAGGTCGAGCGCGAATCCGCGCAGCTTCGCTCGACCCCGGACCGCGACGGTATTGCCGCGCTGGACGATCTCCGCGCCCATCGTGCGCAGCAGCCGCTCGGTGTGGTCGCGGCTCTTCGCCGGTTCAGTGAAGCTGGTCTCGCCCTGCGCGAAGAGGCCCGCGAGCAGCACGGAGCTCTTTACCTGAGCGCTGGCGACGTCCGAGGCAATGGCGCTCCCACGAAGCGGATGGCCGCGGCGGACGATCACCGGTGGCTTGCCGTGAGTGGTGTCGATCTCCGCCCCGAGCTGGCGCAGCGGCTTTGCCACGCGCTCCATCGGACGCCGCGACAGCGACTCGTCTCCGGTCAGCGTCGCCTCGACCCCCGCCCCCGCGAGAATCCCCAGAAGCAGGCGGATCGTGGTGCCGGAGTTGCCGCAGTCGAGCCGGCCGACGGGATCGCGAAGCCCGCCGAGCCCTCGTCCGAGGATGATGGCGTCGTCCTCCTGCATGTCATGATCGCGCTCCGGAAGCGGCGCACTGCTCGGCGGCCGCTCCGGGGGCAGGAACGTCGCCCGCCCCTCTTCCGGGAATTCCTGGGAGCGCGGCTTCGGTCCCCAGGGCGTGCCATCGCCGCGCAGCAGTGGGACGCCGAGCTGCGCCAGGCACCTGGCCGTGGAGCGAACGTCGTCGCCGCCGGAGAGGCCGGCGACCCGGCTCTCCCCATCGGCGAGCGCGGCGAACAGCAGCGCGCGGTGGGAGATGCTCTTGTCGCCGGGCACGCGGACGCCGTCGGCTCGCACCGGCTTTCGCAGCGGCGAGACCCGTGCCCTCACGCGCGCGCCACCCGATGCATCGCGCGGTCCATCGCGGCGGCGATCCTCTCCACCTCGCGCATCAGCTTCTCGAACCCGGCGAGGTTCAGCGACTGCATCCCGTCGCTCAAGGCGCGGTCCGGATCGGGATGCACTTCGATGATCAAGCCGTCCGCCCCGCAGGCGACCGCCGCCCGGGCCATGGGGAGCACCGCGCTGCGGATCCCGATTCCGTGCGAGGGGTCGACGATCACCGGCAGATGCGACTCGCGCTTGAGGATCGGCACGGCGTTCAAATCGAGCGTGTTGCGCGTCATGGTCTCGAACGTGCGGATGCCGCGCTCGCAGAGGATCACCTGCTTGTTCCCGCGCGAGACGATGTACTCGGCGGCCATCAATAGCTCTTTGATGGTGGAGGACATCCCGCGCTTGAGCAGCACCGGCTTGCGCAGGTCGCCGACCGCCTCGAGAAGGGAGAAGTTCTGCATGTTCCGCGCGCCGATCTGCAGGAGGTCGGCGCTCTCCGCCACCGTCCCGAGCGTCTCGGTATCCTTCACTTCGGTGACGATCTTCAGCCCGGTCTCGGCGCGCGCCTTGGCGAGCAGCTCGAGTCCCTTCTGCTTCAGTCCCTGGAAGTCGTAAGGACTGGTGCGCGGCTTGAACGCGCCGCCGCGCAGCAGCGACGCCCCGCTCGCCGCAACGCCTCGCGCCGCGGCCAGGATCTGCTGCTCGCTCTCCACCGCGCAGGGCCCCGCCATGACCACCAGGTCCGGTCCGCCCACCGGCACGCCGGCGACGTCCACCACCGTGTCCTCGTGCTTCACTTCGCGGGAGACGAGCTTGTAAGGCGCGGTGACCGGGATGCAGTCCGCCACGCCGGGCAGCTCGCGGAAGTGTCCGGGATCGATGGGCCCCTTGTTGCCGGTGATGCCGATGGCGGTGCGGCCGGCGCCCGAGATGGCGTGCGGGGTGAATCCGAGCTCGCGTACGCGGCCTTCGATGACCGCCTGCGCCTCTCTGGACACGTCGGGATGCAGGACGATGAGCATCGGGCGAATCTACCTCAGGTTCCGAGGCGGTGGCCGGGTTTCAGGCGGGCGCCCTGCAGCCATGCAGGCGCCGGCATGCGTTTCTTTCCTTCGGGCTGCACTTCCAGCAGCTCCCATGCCGTGCCCTCGCCGCACGCGACCGTCGTCCCTTGGAGCAGCTCTCCGGGGGCGCCGGAACCTGCAACGGGCCTTGCGGACTGGATTTTCAGCACGGCGCCATCGACCGTGGTCCAGGCGCCCGGCCAGGGTGTGAACCCCCGCCGGCGCGCGTCGAGCTCCGCCGCCGTGCGACTCCAATCCACGCGGCCATCCTCGCGGGAGAGCAGCGGCGCGAGCGTCGCTTTCTCGTGATCTTGCGGGATGCGCGGAAGCCGTCCCTGCGCGAGCAGGTCGAGCGCTTCCGTCAGCGTGTCTGCGCCGAGATGACCGAGCTTGACCAGGAGCGATTCACCGGTCTCGTCGGGAGCGATGGCGATCTTGCGCTGCAGGCGGATGTCCCCTGTATCGAGGCCCTCGTCCATCTGCATGATCGTGACGCCGGTCTCACGGTACCGGCGCGCGACCGCCCATTGCGCGGGCGCCGCGCCCCTCAGCTCGGGCAAAAGCGAGGCGTGGACGTTCAGGGACCCGTGCAGGGGCACGCCCAGCGCGTCGGGCGGCAGGATCCGGCCGTACGCCGCCACGACCGCGACGTCGGGTCTGGCCGAGGCGAGCACTGCCGCGAGCCTGCCCTGCTTGACCTTGTCGGGCTGCTCGACGCGGACGCCGTGCTGCTGGGCCCACCGCTTCGTCGCCGGCGCCTGCAACTCCTGGTGGCGTCCGACCGGTTTGTCCGGCTGTGCGACCACCAGCACCAGCTCCCCAGCCCGCGCACATGCCTCGACGATGGGGAGCGCGAATTCCGGCGTTCCGAGGAAGGCGATGCGCATGGCGGCCGCAACTTAGCAAAGCGACCGGCATGCCGGCGGTCGCGAAGCGATGAAGGCCGGAGGCTGTCTTAAGAATTGACGGAACCGGCCAGGGCGGGTACGCGAGGATCGATGCGACCTCTCGCGCTCGCCCTTGCGCTGTCGCTGATCGCCTGCAAGCCCCGCGACGCGAACGATCCAAAGACGTGGATCGGGCGGCTGGACGACAACGATCCCAAGGTCCGCGTCCAGGCGGTCCAGCAGCTTCGCAAGCTGAAGGCGAAGCAGGCTGCCCCGCAGATCGCCTTGCTGCTCAAGGACCCGCTGCTGAAGGAGGATGCGGCGCTTGCGCTCGAGGACCTGGGAGGCCCCGAGCAGGTCGATGCGCTGCTCGCTGCCGTGGATACGACCGTGGGCGCCGGCAGCGATACCGCGGCGCGCGCGGCGAACCGCACGAACTTCAGGATCGCGGAAGCGCTGGGGAACATCGGCGACGCTCGCGCCGGGCCGGCGCTGCTGCGGCTCGCGCGCTCGAGCGACGACAACGTCAGGATCGCGGCGGTCGAAGCGCTCGGGAACGTCAAGGCGAAGGACGCCGTCTTCGAATTGTCGCACATCGTGGACGACCCGACCGCTCCGCCGCTGCTGATCAAGCGGGCCATCGTCGCCCTCGGGGACATCGGAGATCCCTCGGCGATCCCGGCGCTCGCGCACGGACTCGTGATCGAGCGGCAAGGCGTCTCCTTCCTGCCCGAGAGCTCGTTCGCGCTGTTCTTGCTCGGCGAGGCGGCCGTCGAGCCACTGATGAAGATCGCGCAGGATCAGGACCCTGCCTATCTGGCCTGGGCCAAGGAGAACAACCGGGCGCCGGCGGGGACGTACGCGAAGGCGGCGCTGGTGCTCGGCGATCTCGAGGACCAACGCGCTGTGCCGGTGCTGGTGGCGAAGCTGAAGTACGTCGACCCCGACCCGGTGCCGGGAACGTCGCGCCTCTTGTCGAATCTCGTCCGCATGTTCGCCGCCAATGCGCTCGGGCGCATGCGCGCGACCCAGGC
>MNFJ01000093.1 GCA_001918155.1 Deltaproteobacteria bacterium 13_1_40CM_4_68_19 | reverse complement strand
GCAGCCGCGGGCACGAGGCCGGCGGCAAGGACGAGTTGCCCGACGGCGAGGAATTCCTCGAGCAGATCTCCGGACGCGTCTACGAGCTCCTGATGGAGGACCTCGAGCACTCGTTCGAGTCACGCTGACGTTTTCTTGCGCCGCCGGGACCCCGGTGTAGCGTCGCCGCGAGATGCTGGAAGGCCTCTCGCCGCGAAAGAAGCTGGTGCTCGGCGCTCTCGCCGCATCGCTGTGCGTCAGCGCGATGTCGCTCGCGGGCTCGAAGGGGCTCCGCCGCCTGGAGCGGCTGCGGGCGGACATCGAACGGCAGGAGCAGAAGAACCGCGAGCTGCGCGAGGAGAACGCGCGCCTCGCCAGGACCGTGCGCGAGCTGTCTCCGCCGCTCCAGGACGCGGCGCTGGAGAAGGCGGCGCGCGAGCAGCTCGGGTTCGTGCGACAGGACGAACTCCTCTTCAAGTTCGAGTGATCGATGCCGCCGCGGACGGGCAGAGCACGGAGCTGGGCGGCCCTCGCGGCGCTCCCCAGCGCGGCCGGCGCCGTGTGCGTCCTGCTGCTCTGCGGTGCGTTCTCGAGCGCGCATCCCGCACCCTGGGCATTGCTGGCCGCAGCCGTGCTGGGGGCGGTCGCGCGCTGGGGGCTCTCGAAGCAGCGCAGGCCCTGGTACGCGCTCGAGGAGGGATTCGTCTGCGCGCTCGCCGTGCTGGCGCTGACGCAGCTCGCGCAGCCGCTGCAGCCGCTCATGTATCTGCTCGCGGCGGCGTACGTGCTCGCCCTCCCCTTGCGCTGCGCCATTCCCTTGCTCGCGGCGCTGATCGCGCTCGACGCCGCGCTGACGGTCCCCTGGCCGCAGATGGCCGCGCACGCCTCGTTCGCCGTGCTCTTCGCGGCGCTGTACCACGCGCTGCTCGGCGCGCGGCTGGCGGCGGCGCGCCGCGCGGAGGGGCTTGCGGTGCGCAAGCGCATCGCGGATGCCGAGGCGCGGGCCCGGGAGCTGCGGCTGGTCGCCGTCTCGTCGGAGGGCCCGGACGACGCAGAGCGCCACCTGCTCGGCGGTGTCTCCGAGGTGGAAGAGGTCCTTCGCGGGGCGCTCGCCGTGGCGGAAGCGGCGCTGCGGCCGCACACGGTCGCCGTGTTCCTGCTCTCGCCTGATGGGGAGAGCGTGCGCCTGCGGGAGTGCGCCTCGTTGAGCGAGAGGTTGTTTCGCGGCCCGCTCTCGTCGCGCGAAGGGGCGCTCGGCGCCGTTCTCTGCGCGCAGCGCTCCGTGCGGCTCGACGACGGCGCGGCGCAGATCACGTACTACGAGGAGCGCTCGCCGGTCGCGGCCTTCTGCGGCGTCCCTCTCGAAGAGCGTGGAGGCGGGCTCCTGGGTGCGCTGGTCGCAGACCGGGCGGCGGCGTTCTCGGCGGAGGAGCAGCGCGTCCTCGAGGCGCTCGCGAGCGAGGTCACGCGCGCGGTGGAGGCGGAGCGGCTGCTCGGCGCCGTCCGCCGGGAGAAGGAGGAGAAGGCACGCTTCTTCCGGGCGCTGGAGGAGCTCAACAAGACCACCACGCCGCAGCAGGCGGCGCAGACGGCCATCGCGCAGGCGCGGCAGATGTGCGGCGCGCTCGATCTCTGCGCGATCACGCTGGTCGAGGATCGCCGCCATCGCGTGGTGGCGGTGGAGGGAGAGGCCGCGTCGCCGCTGCGCGACCTCTCCTTCGGAGAGAATGCCGGCCTGGTCAGCAACGTCGTCAAGCTCGGCGCGCCGCTCCCTGGCCGCGCGCTCGGCGCGATGGATCGGGTCCTGATCTTCGACGCGGGGACGGTCGTGCGCGGTCTTGCGGCGCTGAAGATCTTTCCGCTCAAGTCGGGCGAGAGCGTGGTCGGGACGCTGGTGTGCGGCTCGCGCAGTCCGGACGCGCTTCCGGAAGCGGCGCAGAAAGAGCTGGCGATGCTGGCGCTGCAGGCCGCCGAGGCGCTGGTGCGCACGCGTCTGTACGCGCAGGCCGAGCGGCTCGCCACCACCGACGGGCTCACCGGGCTGCTCAACCGGAGGACCTTCAATGCGCAGCTTCATGGCCGGCTGCGAGAGGCCGAGCGCTACCAGCGGCCGCTCTCGCTGGTGCTGATCGACATCGATCACTTCAAGCAGGTGAACGACGGCTACGGCCATCCGGCGGGCGACGCCGTGCTGCGCAGCGTGGCGGATCTGCTGACGAGGCAGGCGCGCGAGACGGACATCGTCGCCCGGTATGGCGGCGAGGAGATGACGCTCATCCTTCCCGAGACCGACGCGCGCGGAGCCCTCGCCATCGCCGAGCGCATCCGCAAGTCGGTGGGCGAGGCGCACCATCGAACCGAGCAGGGAAATCTGCGGGTGACGATCAGCGCCGGCCTCTCCACCTGGCCCGGCGGAGGGGAGAGCGGCGAGGAGTTGCTCGAGGCCGCCGACAAGGCGCTCTATCGCGCGAAACAGGCTGGACGAAACCGTGTTTTCGCCGCAAATCCCGCTTCCCCCGGGGTCCATGGCGATCTACGCTCCGTCCTTCCCGGGAGCCCAGGTTGAGAAAGAACTACGTCCTCGACACCAACGTCCTGCTCCACGACCCGCGCGCTCTCTTCCAGTTCAAAGACAACAACGTCATCATCCCCATCTACGTCGTCGAGGAGATCGACAAGTTCAAGCGCGATCTCTCCGAGCTCGGCCGCAACGCGCGGCAGGTGTCGCGCGATCTGGACGCCTTCCGGGAGGAGAACGGCAGCCTGACCGAGGGCGTGCCGCTGGAGAGCGGCGGGACGTTGCGGGTCCTGTTCACGGAGCGCGAGCTGCCCCGCGAGCTGATGAACCAGCACATCGCCGACAACCGCATCCTCGCCCTCGCCATGGACGTGAAAGAGCGCGAGCCGAACCTGCGCTGCGTGTTCGTGACGAAGGACATCAACCTGCGCATCCGCGCAGACGCGCTCGGGCTGGTGACGGAGGACTACGAGAACGACAAGATCGAGAACCCCGAGGTCTACATGGGGGTGCGCGAGCTCGAGGTCGGCAAGGGCGACATCGACGACTTCTACGCGCGCGGCGAGCTCGCCCCGCCCGATGGGGTCAACGGCGTGTACCCGAACGAGTTCGCGCTGCTCAAGGACCGCAACGCCCCCAACCACACCGCGCTGAGCAAGTACAGCGCGCAGAAAGGCCGATTCGTCCCGCTCCTCAAGTCGCTGAAGGAGGGGGCCTGGGGACTGCGGCCGCGCAACAAGGAGCAGAGCTTCGCGCTCGACTTGCTGCTCAACGACGAGATCAAGCTGGTCACCATCGTGGGCAAGGCCGGGACGGGAAAGACGCTGCTCGCGATCGCCGCCGGGCTGCAGAAGACGATGGAGGAGCAGGTCTACCAGAAGATGCTGGTCAGCCGGCCGGTGTTTCCGCTCGGCAAGGACATCGGCTTCTTGCCCGGGACCGTCGAAGAGAAGCTGAACCCGTGGATGCAGCCGATCTACGACAACGTCGAGTTCCTCATGGGCCTCTCGCGCGCCGACAAGAAGGCCGGCCGCAGCTACAAGGAGTTGATCGATCTCGGGCTGGTCGCGATCGAACCGCTCACGTACATCCGCGGCCGCAGCATTCCCAACCAGTACATCGTGGTCGACGAGGCGCAGAACCTCACGCCACACGAGGTGAAGACCATCATCACGAGGGTGGGCGACAACACCAAGATCGTGCTCACGGGCGACCCCTACCAGATCGACAATCCCTACGTGGATTCGACCAGCAATGGCCTCGTTCACGTGGTCAACAAGTTCAAGCACGAGCGCCTGGCGGGGCACATCACCCTCACCAAAGGTGAGCGTTCCGCGCTTGCGGAGCTCGCTTCTAACGTATTGTGAGATGGCCAGTTTTCTGGCCCGAAGCCCGGGATCTGGCCTCGGGCAGCTTTGCGTTGCTCCTGTAAGCTGGCGGAAGAGCGAGCCCGATCCGCGGCATGCCGCTTGAAGGTCATCGATCCGATGCCGCCCACGAACTTCGTCTTCCCGGTGCGCTACGTGTCGGAAGGGGTCGCGGTGCAGACCACCTCTCGCGAGCTGAGCGCCTTGGGGATCGCGGTGCGCTCCCTCGCTCCTCCGCAGGTCGGGGCGCGCGTCTCGATGGCGCTCTACCTGCCAAACACGGCCGTACCGGAGGTGGCGATCGCCCGCGTCGCGCGCGCCAAGGCCGGCGCGCCGAGAGAGGCGGGGTTCTGGGCAGACTTCATCGTGGTCGATCCGCAGGCGCGCATGCGCATCTCGCACCTGCTCTCCGATCGCGATCAGGCCGACGGCGGGAACCACCGCGGCTTTCCGCGCCACACGGTGACGCTCGGAGTGCGGTTCCGCAGCGCACGGGACTTCGTCCTGGAACATGCGACCAACATCAGCCGCGGCGGCATCTTCATCCAGACGGACGATCCTCCGCCGCTGGACACCGCCGTGCAGGTGGAGATCCAGCTTCCCGACGAGGTCGCGCCGGTGACGACGAACGGCGTCGTGGTGCACCGGCAGCTCGCAGTCGGAGGGAAGCAGCCCGGCGTCGGCGTGCAGTTCGTCGATTCAGGCGACGACTTCCGGGATCGGATCGACCGCTACATGGGGACGTTGGTCAAGGACTAGAGAGCCGAACCGCTGACCACCCCTCGCGAGGGCGCTGAGCCCTCTCTAGGCAGCTTCCGGCGCCCGGGGCTGCGAGGCGCGGAAGTCGAGCAGCTCCAGCGGGCGCTCGGCCATCTCGAATACCACTTCGCGGCGGTACCCCTCCGCGTCGCCTCCCACCTGGAGCGGCATGTCCCGGTCGAAGCGGATGGAGACCTTGTCGCAGTGGAAATCGAGAATGCCCGACGGTGGCGGACCGCCCCGCCAGAGAGTGCGCAGGTTGGAGAGGATCTTCGGCACGCCGATGGCCGTGAGGCGGAGCTGGAACCTGCCGGGGGCGCGCAGCGCATACGGGAAGACGCGAAAGCCGAACCCGTAGTACGGGACCGTGCCCGCCGCCGCGATCTTGCAGGGGCCGCGGTAGATGACCTCGCCGGCGCCGATGTCCCGGCCGATCGGCTTGCCATCGGGGCCGATCTGCTGCGCGGGACCTCCGAGGTTCATCACCTCCACCTCGGGAACGCCCCGCTGGAGCATGTAGGAGGGAAGCGTCTTCGCGACCACCGAACAGAAGTATCCCAGCCCGCCCGGCCCGATGCGGTCCCTGATGGTGACGTAGTCGTTCAGCACCTTGGCGTCGATCCCCAGGCCCGCGAACGGCGCCCGCTTGCCTTCGTGCAGGAGCAGGTGCAGCGGGCGCGCCATCGAGACTTCGCCGGACCGGGCGCGCAGGATGTCCTCCACCACGCCGAGGCGGCGCCCGCTCGCGCCGGCGAACTCGGCGACTGCGTTTCCGGTTCCGAGCCGGAGCACGCCGAAGCGCGGCATGAGGATCTCGTTGGCAGGCACCGGCATGAGCTTGAGCGCACCATGCGAGGCCGACGCGCGTGGTTGCTGCGCCTGCTCGAAAAGACAGTTCACGTAACCGACGAAGGTGCCGTCGCCGCCGCCCGTGAGGACCGTGCGATATCCCTTCTCGAGGACCTGGCGCGCGATCGAGCGGGCGTCATCGAAGCAGCGCGAGTAATACAAGTCCTCGGGAGGAACGAAGTTTTCCAGCTCCCGTTTCAGCGTCTCGGAAACGCTGCGCGCGTTGGCGTTGAGGAGGACTGCGACCCGCTCGGCGCTGCGGACTGGAAGACGCTCGACGTTGCCCATCGCACCCTGCTTGATAGCAAACACGGGGCCGTGAACCGCTGCGCCGCGTTACGACACTAAGCTGAAACAATCCCGGCACTTGGATTTGTCGCAGGTGGGATTTACACACACATCTCGCCGCGTACCAGGGGTGGCGGTGCGAAGATGGCTACGCAGGTCACGTTTGCTCTTGGCGGGCCGCGCGGCACGGCGTACACAGTGCGCTCCCATCTGGAGGGTGCATGAAGGTCTTCCTCACGGGCGGCAGCGGGTACATCGGTTCTGCAGTCGCGCTCGCGCTCAAAAAGGCCGGGCACGACGTGCTCGCGCTCGTCCGCTCGGAAGCGAAGGGAGAGCCCCTCAAGCAAGCTGGTGTGAAGCTCGTGACCGGCGATCTAGGCAATCCCGCCGGCTATGCAGGCGCCGCCTGGGGACGGGCGGCGTTCGTGCACGTGGCCCAGGAATGGTCGGCGCAAGGGCCGGAGTTCGATCGCAAGACGATCGCCAGCGCGCGCGATCTGCTGCGAGGGCAGGTCGGCGCGACGTTCATCTATACGAGCGGCTGCTGGGTACAGGGCTTGACCAACGACGTCGCCGACGAGAGCACGCCGCTCAAGCCGGTCCGAGCGGCTTCCTGGCGCCCGGCGCACGAGCAGGCGGCGCTGGAGATGGCGAAGGACGGAATCCGGTCCGTCGTGGTGCGGCCCGGGATCGTCTACGGCGGACAGCGCGGCGGGATCCCGGCGATGTTCTTCGGCACCGCGCTGAAGCACGGCGCGGCGCAAACCGTTGGTCCGGGCGAAAACCACTGGCCGCTGGTGCACATCGACGATCTGGCCGAGCTGTACGTGCGGCTGGTGGAACGGGCGCCGGCCGGATCCGTGTACTACGCGGTCGACGCTTCCCGGCTCACGCAGCGCGAGATCGCGGAGGCCGCCTCGCGAGCCGCGGGGAAGGACGGCAAGGTGCAGCCGCAAAAGCCGGACGGGACGCCGTACCACGAGGCGCTGATGCTCGATCAGCAGATCTCCAGCGAGAAGGCGCGCAACGATCTCGACTGGCGCCCGCGCCATGAGAGCTTCGTCGAGGAGGCGGATCCGCTTTTTACGCTCTGGCATTCGGCGCGGTAGCGACCACGGCCGCGTCGCCGTCGCCGTGGCCGGGAAGCCACCGGACGGCGTTCTCAGGACTTCTGCTGCTCGGGGGCTGGAGCGATGGAGTCGAGCAGCGCGCGGTCGCCCTGAAGGGCGACCCGCTGCGAGTAGAGCTGCAGGCCGCGCAGACCCCCGAGCTCCTCGCCGCCTCCGGCGTGGCCGGGGCCCCCGTGGAGCAGCTGCGGCAGCACGGTGCCGGGTCCCATGGTCTGTCCGGCCACCTTCTCGCTGCCGATGTAGATTCGGCCGTGATAGGGCGCGATCGCGAGCACGCACTGGCGCAGGAAATCGCGATCGTCGCTGTAGACCGAGCAGACCAGGCCGCCGCCGCCGCGGCGGACGAGATCCGCGGCTGAGCGGGATGCGGCGAGCGTGGCGACCGGACCGAACACCTCGTCCTTGTGCATCACCCTGGCGCCGGCGGGATCACGGGAGAGCAGGAGAACCGGAGAAACGAAGTAGCCCTTGCCCTCCGGGGCGAGCGCCTTCACGCTGCCGTCGCCGCCGAACACCGGCTGGGACTCCGAGGCGAGCTTCGCGATCCCCGCGCGCACGTCGCGCAGCTGATCGGCGGTGCTCACCGGACCCATGGTCACTTCCGGGCGCGCGGGATCGCCGACGCGCACCTGCCCGAGCCGCTCGACCAGCGCCTCCTGGGCGGAGGCGAGCTGATCGCCGCCGACGAAGACACGGCGGATCGCGGTGCATTTCTGGCCCGTCTTCTGCGTCATGTCGCGCACGACGTCCTGGACGAACAAGTCCCAGGTAGCGCTGCCGGTCTGCACGTCGGGCCCGAGCACCGCCGCGTTCAGGGAGTCCGCTTCCACGTTGAGGCGTGCCCCTCGGCGGGCGAGCTGTTCGCGCAGCCTTCCCGCGGTCTGGGAAGATCCGGTGAACGCGACCACGTCCTGCGGTCCGAGCTGGTCGAGCAGATCTCCGGGCGACCCGCAGATGAACTGGAAAGCGCCGCCCGGAAGGAGGCCGGCGCCGATCTCCGCGGCGCGCCAGGCGGCGAGCGCCGTGCTGGTGGCCGGCTTGCTCAGGATCGGCATCCCCGCCAGCAGGGCGCACGCCGCTTTCTCGCAGGTGCCCCAGGCCGGGAAGTTGAACGCGTTGATGTGCACCGCCACGCCGTCCCGCGCGACCCAGAGGTGGAGACCTGCGTACCGCGCGGTGCGGCCGAGCTGGACCGCATCTCCGTCGCGCAGCGCGCGCAGCGACCCGAGCTGCCCGCCGAGCTCCGCGTAGTGCGCGAGCGTGGCGATGGCGCCGTCGATGTCGAACTTGGCGTCGCCGCGCGTATTGCCGCCGTTCTCCATGGAGAGGGCGATGAGCTCGTCGCGTTTGGCGTGCAGCGCCTTGCTCCAGGACCCGAGCAGCGCTCCGCGCTGAGCGAAGGTCAGCTCGCGCAGGGCCGGACCGCCCTGCGAGCGGCCGAACTCGACGGCGGCGCCGAAATCGATGCCGGCGCTGGAGGTGCGGGCGAGCGGCTCCTCCGTCGCCGGATTGACCAGCGTCGCGAACGGCTCTCTTCCCTCGACCCATCTGCCTCCGACGAAGCTTCGCAGCGTCTTCATGGCGGCGCCTCCTGCACACTCTCTGAAACACATCTCCTGACCGGTACAGCCTGAAACGTAGCCGCAAACCCTTCCGGCGATCGGGAGCGGCTAATGCGCCGCGGGACGCGTCACCTCCTGCTTGTCGTGCGAAGGCTTCGGAGCCGGACGCGGCAGGGTGCCGGGCATCTCGGCCAGGGCATAAGCGACCACCGCGATGGCGGCGGCGTTCCGGGCGAGATTTCCCGGGTCGATCTTGTCGAACGTATCCGCGGCGCTGTGGTGGATGTCGAAATAGTGCGTGACGTCGGGATGCACGGCGAAGAGCGGCACGCCGGACGGATCCAGCGGGCTCAAGTCCGCTCCGCTCGCGTCTCCCTCGCCGAGCTCGATGCCGAGCGATGCGAGCGGAGCAAGCCACGGAGCCAGCATCGAGGAGCCGCCGTCGCCGGAACGCAGACGAACGGCGAGAGGCGGTCCGGCGCCGCTATCCGCCTCGAGCGCCGCGACGTGCCGCCCCAACTCGCCCTGGTGAGCGGCGGCATATCCCTTCCCGCCGGCGAGGCCGTTCTCCTCGTTCATGAAGAGCACCACGCGCACCGTCCGGCGAGGATGCTGCGGTAGCGCGGCGATCACCCGGCCGGCTTCCATCACCATCGCGACGCCGGCGCCGTCGTCGTTCGCGCCCTGCGCGAGGTCCCAGGAGTCGAGGTGCGCGCCGATCAGGACCACCTCCTCCGGTTTCTCCCGTCCGCGCACGTCGGCGACCACGTTGGCGGAATCGGCGTCGGGGAGCATGCGGCATCCGAGCGAGAGCCGCACGCGCACCGGGCCGCGCCGCAGCAGGCGATGCAGCAGATCCGCGTCCTCGGTGCTGATCGCCGCACCCGGAATACGCGGAGCATCCGGGTCGTAGCTGGTCATCCCCGTGTGCGGTGAGCGGAGCGAGCCAGTCGCGAGCGAACGCATGAGCATCGCCACCGCTCCCACCCGCGCCGCCGCGGAGGGCCCGCGCGTGCGCATCTCGATGAACTTCCCGTAGTCCTCGGGAGCCGACATCGTGTGGTTGAAGAAGACGATCTTCCCTCGCGCGGCAGCCCCGAGCGACGCCGCTTCCGCGAGCGAGCGCGCCTCGACCACTTCCGCGCTGGCAGATCCGCCGACGCTGTTGCCCAGCGCCGTCAAGGCGAGGCGGTATCCGGCGACCCCCGGTGACGGCAGGACTTCGCCGCTCTCCTCCCCGCGCACCCAGTGCGGGACTTTCACCGGCTCGAGGTGCGCTGCGAGACCGTCCTGCTGCAGCTTCTTCAGCGCCCATTGCACCGCTGCTTCCGCGCCCGCCGACCCGGACAGCCGAGGACCGATTGTATCGGTGAGCTCCTCGAGCCGCGCATAGGCGATCCCGCTGGTGAGGGCCTCACCGACGAGCTTCTGGGCGACGTCGGGAGGAAAGTTTCCTGTGACGAACAGCAGCGCGAGCAGCAAATGAACGCCTCCTCAGCGAACGCGAACCTTATCGCATGAATCGCGCGACGGGAGTGCAAGTGCGCACGCCGCCGCGCGCACAATGTCGCGTGGCCTCGCCTGAGCGCTTCGTGGTCTGTGACAGAGGGTCTCAAAAGGAGCAGACCATGAAACGAATCCTCGTCATCGCCGCCGTGGCTGCCGCTTGCGGCGGCTCGTCCGGCACCGCAGTCGATCACAACCGCGCCGGGTCGGGATCGTCGACGTTGCTCGTCACCGGCACCGTGACCGTCACCGTCTCGGCCACCGCCCCGCTCACCAGCTTCTCCGTCACCGTGAAGGACGGGCTCGGCGCGAACGTGAGCGGCGCGACCGTCACCGTCCACAACTCCGCCTATGGCGACGTCGCGCTGACAGAGGCCCAGACCGGCTCCGGCGTGTACACCGGCTCGCAGACGTCCTATCCCTCGGGCGACCTGAGCCTGAGCGTCGTGAACGGCGCCGACAAGGTGCAGGGCGTCGTAGTCGGCTACCCCGGAACGCACGCCATCAATGCGCCAGCAAGCGGCGCGACGGTGGCGGCGAATGCGCCGCTCCACGTGAGCTGGACGACCCCGACGGTGTCGAAGGCCGCGACGATCAGTTTGAGCAGCGGCGGCTTCTCGGCCCAGGTCCCCGACACGGGAGCGTATGACGTTCCCGCGGCGAGCAATCCGGCGAGGACGGGCCAGCGCGTCACCATCGTTCGATCGAACGAGGTGGACATCGGCGGCGGCCTCCCGGGTTCGTCG
>MNFJ01000140.1 GCA_001918155.1 Deltaproteobacteria bacterium 13_1_40CM_4_68_19 | reverse complement strand
CGCACCCTCCCGCCCGCGTCCACCAGGAACGTCCGCGGCAGCTGCGTCTTCTCCTCTCCGGCCACCCCATACGTCTTGGCCACCTGCTCGAACTTGTCGAGGAGCACTGGCCCATCGATCCCGACGCGGGACGCGAACTTCTGCGCCTGCTCCGCGTCGTTCTCGACCGCAATCAGCACCAGCCGGACCTCGGGATGCTTGACCGACAGCGCCTTCAGTCGCGGCAGTCCCTCGACACACGGCTTGCACCACGACGCTCCGAAGGTGATCAGCAGCGGCTGAAGGAACGGCGTCCGGCGAAGACCGTCGAGCGTTAGCACTTTGCGCTGCGCGACGTCCCATCCGCCGAACGAGGGCGCCGCGCTGCCGACTTTTGCGCTCCCGCTCTCATCCAGACGGACGGTGGTGACCGGGGCGGCGGCGAGGAGCAGCAACGCGAGCAACATGTTCACTCCCCGATCAGGATGGTGCCCTTCAGCGCGTCGCGCACCGCCGCCTCCACCGCCTGCGCGGTGACCTTGTCCCACGCCAGCCTGCGCGCCCTCTCCCGGTCGCTGGGATGGATGCCGCGCGCGACGGCCACGGTCGCCACGCCCGAGACGCCGCCCGAGCAGGCCTGGGCGACGAGGCGGACCACCACCTCACAGCGCTCGCCGAGCGCGCCCTCACTGCACTTCTCCTCCGGCGTCACATCGAGCTCGGTCGCGTCCGTGAGGTCCTTCCGATCGCGGGTTGCGCAGCCCGCGGCGTCGGGCCGCAGCCCGAGCCGCTTCACGGCGTTGACGGTGAAGTCGGCCAGGTTCTCTGCGCCCGCGCTCTTCACCACCACGCCCACCACGCGGCGCGCGCGGGCTTCCTCGATGAGCGCGAGCAGCTGGTTGCGGAGCACGACGTACTCGCTCTCCTCCGCCGCCGGATGGCCGGCCACGGCGCGGCGGACGATGAACGCCGAATCGATCCGGGGCCGGATCTTCGCCGCCTCGGCCGCGGCTGTCCCGAACACGCCCGCGTCCTCCTCTGCGCGGGCCTTGCGCGCGGTCCCTGCCGCGGCGTGGAAGCTCGACAGATCGGCGCTCATCGAGGCGCCGAGCTCGCGATCGGTCGCGGCGCGATCGAGGACGGCGTACGAATAGAAGACGCCGCCCTGTCGAGCCCGGTCGACCAGCCGGATCAGGTCGGCGCGATCGAAGCTGCTCCGCACCGACAGGCGGCTGGTGACGGTCTCGCTGGTTCCCGCCTGCGTCGTGTACTTCTGGAACGAGCTGGTCTCGCTCTCCAGCCGGGTGCTGATCTGCAGCGCGACGTTCTCCTTCGCGCGCGCATCCGCGTCGTCGGCGCTCGTGGACGAGAGTCCGACACCGGTGATGAAGCGCGCTTGAGGATAGGCGGGATGGTCGGCGCTCACCGCCGTGGTCCAGGCGGGGGTCGGCGCCTGCGCCGTCGAGCAAGCTGCGAGGACGAGGCCGAGCGCAACCAGTTTCAGTTTCATTCAGTTTTTCGCCTTCAGGGTGACGAGCAGTGCGCGCTTGCCGTCTTCTTCCTTGAACTCGGCCTTGCCGCCGCACCGCTCCCGCGCGAACTCGCACACCAGCCGCGACTGCGCGTCGGCTGGCTCGCGGTAGCGCTCCTTCGCCTTCGCTTCCACCGGCGCCAGCGTGAACGTGACGCTGAGGCCGTCGGTGTTCACGTTGACCGCGGTCGGCCCCCCGTCTTCGGGCGAGAGCAGCTTCGCTTCCCGCAGCAGCGCGTAGCAGAAGAGCACCGCCTCTTCCTTGCCGGCATTCACCGCGGGCAGCACCGCCTCGATCTTCACCGGTACGTCCGCGTTCGGGTCGGTCGCGTGCAGCAGCCCCTGCGCCCTGGCCAGCGCCGCTTCCACCTCCACGGACCCGTCTTCTTCCTTCTTGAACGCGTCCGAGTAGTCGAGGATCAGCTTCTTGGCCTTGACGATGCTCTCGGCGTTCTCCTCGCCGATCCCCTGCATGTTCTTCACGATGACGTCGGGCTGGGTCTGGTCCACCAGCTCGACCAGCATCTGCTGCTGCTCCGGCTCGAGCCGCGTGTAATCGATCTTCCGCACCGCGTTGGCGAGCAGCCCGCAGTCCTCGACGTACCCTTTGAGCAGCTCGGAATTGCGGCGGAGGAGCGACACAGCGTTGTTCACGCCTTCCAGCATCTGCGCCACCAGCGTCTCGTGCACGTCGGCACGCGCGCCCACGAGCCGCAGGAGACCTTCGTCGACCGTAGACGTCCCCCCTCCACTGCGCGCCGCGTCCTCCCTGGCCTGCAACAGCTCGATCCTCATGCGCGAGACCAGCTTCTTCAAATCGTCGCGCTCGTCGGCGGCGCTCTGGAAGCGCGCCTCCCAGTCGCCGCGGAGCTGGTTGCCGGTCGCCGCCACCCGCATCTCGGACTGCAGCGCCTCGATCTTCGCCTTCAGCTCGTCGCGGTCGTGGACGATGTCCTCGTAGGTCCCGCGGATCTTCGCCAGCTGCTGCTCCGCGGCATCGCGCGCTTCGGCCGCCGCTTTCGCTTCCGCGGTCCGGGCGTCGCGGTCCGCCTTGAGCATTGCGAGCTGCTTCTCGTGCTGGTCGCGGTCGCCGGACTTGCGCAGCAGCTCCGAGAGCTGGCCTTCGACTTTCATCCGGGCCTCGACCGCCTCGGCGACCTGCGCCTCCGCGTCGCCGACTTGCTTGCGGAGATCGTTCAGCGTCGCCTCGCTGCTGTCCAGCTTGCCCCCGATCACGCTCGCGGCGTCGCGCGCTTTGGCCAGCTCCCCTTCGAGCTGGGTGATCCGCTCCTGCGAGGCCTGCGTCGCGCGGTTCTGCTCCTCGACGGCCGCGGCCGCCTCCTCGGCCCCACCCACCTTGGCGATGATCTGACGGGCCTTCGCCAGCTCCTGCACCAGCTCGCCGCGCTCCTTCCCCAGCTGCGCGAGCTGGACGTTCTTCTGCTTGAGCTTGTCGTTCAGCTCCTTTTCCTTGCCCGCGGCCCCGTTCAGCTGCTCCCTCGCGGCGTTCAGCTCTTCCTGCGCGTTGGCCACCTTCTCGTCGCGTGACTTGATGTCCTTCTGCAGCTCGTCCTCGCGGTCGGAGAGCATCCGGATCAGATCGTCCTTTTCCTTCAGCTGCCGCGCCACGGTGTCGCTCTCGGCTCCCCGGATGGCGACGCGGTGCTCGAGCTCTTTGATCTGGCGCTGCAGGGTCTCGGTCTCGCGCCGGCGGTCGGCCTCGATCGCCCCCTCCATCCGCTTGCGCTCGCGCTCCAGCTCCGCGGGCGAGTAATACGTCTCCTTTTCGTCCAGCTCCTTCTGCAGCTTCTTCAGTTCGTCCTCGCGCTGCTTGAGGAGGGTGCGGATCTTCTCCGCGTCCGCCCGGGCGGAAGCGGCCGCGTCGTGCGCGGCCTGCTCCTGCACCTGCTTCATCTGCACCTTGAGCTTGCGGTTCTCCTCCTCGAAGAAGGCGACCTTGCCGCGCAGCGTCGCAATCTCGACCTCGTCCTGCGTCCGGACTTCCCTGCGCAATGGAGGGAATGCGTTCCCGCGCGGCTCGTCGGTGACGATGCCTTCCGGCGCGACCTCCGGCTCGCCCCCAGCGCCGCGGGCCCGTCCCGGGGCAATCGCGGCGCGCTGCGGCATCCCCCGCGCGGGTGCCGGCCGCGGCCTGGGCTGGTCGCCGACGAAGGAGGCCTTGGTCATTCCGAAGGTGATGACGTCGCCGTCACTGAGCTGCTCCCGATCGACATCCTTCTCGTTGACGAAAGTTCCGTTCGTCGACCCGAGATCCATCAGGAAATACTGGCCGTTCTCGCACCAGATCTTCGCGTGCTTGGAGGACACGCCGGAGTCGGCGATGCGGATGTTGCACGCGGAGGCGCGCCCGATGGTCATCGGGTCCGGGCTCAGCTCGATCTCCTGGTTTTCCAGGGACCCGTTGAGGATGCGTAGCAACGCCATCGGAACCCGTCCTTGGTGCTCTGTGGTGATGCGTCGGGCGCGGTGACGTTAGCCAACGCCCGCGGCTCTCGTCAACGCGAAGCGGGCCGCCACGCCGCGCGATGTTTCCGCGCTCGTGCCAATTGCGCTGTTTTTTCTGCATCGGCCGCCGTTCTTGACCCGTGTGCGAGGGCCACGCTACGCTCGCTACACTCAGCTTCCAGGATTTCCTTCATGCCCGAAGCAGCCGGATCGAGCGACGTCGGCACCTACTTCGGGAAGTATTTCCTCATGAAGAAGCTGGCCGCCGGCGGCATGGGAGAGGTGTTCCTGGCCAAGCAACAAGGCCCGGCTGGCTTCCAGAAGATGCTGGTGGTGAAGAAGGTTCTCTCCCACCTCACCGAGAGCAAGGAGTTCGTGGAAGCGTTCCTCGGCGAAGCGCGGCTCGCCGCCCAGATGAACCACCGCAACATCGTGCAGGTCTTCGAGCTCGGCCAGGAAAGCGGCGCTTATTTCATCGCCATGGAGTACGTGCAGGGCAAATCGCTGCGCGACCTGATCGACACCACGATGCGGCGGAAGGAGAAGATCCCCGCCGAGCTGTGCCGCAGCCTGGCGGACCAGATCTGCGACGGAGCTTCCTACGCGCACAATCTGACCGACATGGCCGGCAGATCGCTCAACCTGGTGCATCGCGACCTGAACCCGCAGAACGTCCTCATCTCCTACGGCGGGGACGTGAAGATCATCGACTTCGGGATCGCGAAGTCGGAGCTGAGCACCGTCAAGACCGAAGCAGGGATGATCAAGGGCAAGTTCGTCTACATGAGCCCGGAGCAGTCGCTGGCGAAGAAGCTGGACAAGCGCTCCGACGTCTTCGCCATCGGGATCTCCCTCTACGAGATGCTCACCGGCATCAATCCTTTCCAGAAGAACAACATCGTGCTCACCCTGGAGGCCATCCAGCGCTACGAGCCTCCGCCTCCCTCCGAGTACGATCCCGGCTACGCCCCGTTCGACCCGATCATCTCCAAGGCCCTCGCCAAGGACCGCGACCGCCGCTACTCCGACGCCTGCGAGATGCAGGACGACCTGCGCCGAGTGGTGCTGCCGCGGCCACCGGAGCGGCTCGGGCAGTTCATGGGCCGCCTGTTTCGCGCCCAGCTCGAGGAGGAGCAGAAGCTGCTATTCGACAGCGACCGCGCGCGATTGACGGGGGCGGGGCCACGGCGGACGCCCCCGCGCGCGACCCCTCCGGAGTCGGTCGCGACCGTGCCCGATCTGGCCGCCTCGGCCGGCGGCACGCAGCTCCTGCCCAGTGCTGCGGACCGCGGCAAGGCCTTCTCGCGGCCGGCCGCGGCACGTTCCCCGGCGCCTTCAAGGCGCGACGGAGCAGGCGATACGCTGATCGACACGGATGGCGGCGGGCCTCCCCAGGGGTTCGTTCGCGACGAGTTGCCACGGGGCACGGCGGTCCTGAAGCCGGGCCAGGCGTGCCCGCCGGTCCCCGCGCGCAAAGGCGTGCCGCGGCCAGCCGATCCCGACCAGGAAACGACCGAGGAGCTCCCGGCGGCGGAGCCGGCGCGCAAGACCGAGTTCCTCGGCGCCGCCCCGCGACGGCCGCCCCCCGGCAAACCGGCGTCGACGAACATCATGACGGCGGAGGAGACCGAGGCGGCGCAGCGCGCGGCCCAGGCCAAGCTGGACGAAGCGAAGAAAGGCGTGCTCCACACACGGACCCGCAACGACAAGCGCGCCGAGCTGGCGCGGGCGCGCAGCAGCCGGGGAATGTGGATCGCGCTCGGCGTCGGGACCCTGGCGGCGGTGGTGCTGATCGTCGGACTGCTCTTCCTCTTCTTCGCCGACGAGTCGGCTCCGTCCGCGGTCCGCCGCGCGCGGCGGGAAATTCCGGAGAGCCGCTCGACACCTGCGTCGGAGCCGCGGCGCTAAGGCGGCCACGGCCACGTCGCCGTTCACGTCCACGACAACGTCACGACAACGTCGACGTACGTCGACGTCAACGGTCAACGGCAGCGCTCAACCGGGCGGGGGCTTGATCGCACCCCACCGGGCGAGGTATGGGTCGGCCTCCCGAGAGCATGTTTCCTCACAGTTCAGCCGAGGCTGAGATGCTCCCGGTGCGTCGAATGAGGGGGCTTTGGCGGACATGGATGAACACGCCGAAGATCGCCTGACTGCGCTCGAATCGGTCTGGTACGAGATCATCGAGGCCGTCAACGCGGGCCGCACCAGCGGGCTCCTCTGTCCCGAGTGCAATGCCCCGGACGGGCTCCAGGTCGAGGAACGGCAGGGTCGAACCATCGTCACCTGCCCCAACTGCAAGCGGGTGGTGGAAGTGGCGATCGCGACCGCATAGCCGGCGCGCGCATCCGGGTGACTCCATGAGCAACTTCCTCGGCGTCGGCTTCAAGTTCCCCTTCTCCGTGGGGCCGAACGGCGCCATCCAGCTCAGCCGGTACGAGGCGAACATCGAGGAGTCGGTGCGCGTCATCATCGGCACCGCGCTGGGCGAGCGGCAGATGCGTCCGGAGTGGGGATGCCGCGTCCACGACTTCGTCTTCGCCCCGAACAACACCGCCACGCAGACGCTGGTCGGGCACCACGTGGAAGAGGCGCTCGCCAAGCACGAATTCCGCATCCGCAACATCCAGGTGGAGGCCCTGCCCGACCCGGACAGCGCGGAACGAGTCCTGGTGGACGTGCGCTACGAGATCCGCGCCACCAACAGCATCCACAACCTAGTCTTTCCCTTCTACCTGACGGGCAGCTGAGTCGCGCCTCTTCGGAGCTCCATCCCATGGCCCTGCCGGTTCCGAACCTCGACGACCGCTCGTGGAAGCAGATCGTGGACGAGGCCGTGCGCCTCATCCCGCGCTACTGCCCGGAGTGGACCAACCACAACGCTTCGGACCCGGGTGTCACGCTGCTCGAGCTCTATGCCTGGATGACGGAGATGGTCATCTACCGGCTCAACAAGGTGCCGGAGAAGAACTTCCTCGCCTTCCTCGACTTGATCGGCGTGCGCCTCAAGCCGCCAGAGCCAGCGAAGGTGGTCTTGGAGTTCACGCCCAGCGAAGGCGCCGAGGGCGAGCTCGTGGTGCACAAGGGGACCCAGGTCGCGACCTTGCAATCGGGCGGAGCCGACCCGGTCACGTTCGAGACGCTGCGCGACATCACCTTGCTCCCGCTGCACGTGGTGCGCGCGGCGAGCAGCCATCGCGCGACGGTGGCCGACCATACGGAAGCGCTCGCCTCGGGGGAGGCGCACGAACCGCTCTTCACGGGCGTGCAGGAGGTGGAGCGCTTCCTCTATCTCGGCGACGACCGGCTGAACGCCTTCAACGAGGAGGCCGCGGTCGATCTCTTCTTCGATGCCATGCCGGGGTCCTCGGGCCCGCGGGTTCCAACCATCACCGAATGGCAGTACTTCGACGGCAAGCGCTGGCGCGACATGACCGTCAACCGGGCGGAGAGCGACTCGCGCCGCCTCGCCTTCGGGAGCCATCCAGGGATCGAGAAGCAGATCGTCAACAACGTGGAGACGTACTGGATCCGCGGCAAGCTCGCCGAGCCGCTCAAGGATCCCGCCTCGGTGCAGCTCGACAGCGTCTCGTTGCGCGTGGAGATCCTCGGCGAAGGCATGGCGCCGGAGAATGCCTTCGTCAACATCGGCAACTACATCTTCCTCCCTGTCGACCAGGGAAAGAGCTTCCACCCCTTCGGCGAGGAGCCGAAGTTCGACTGCGCGCTCTACCTGGGCCACAAGGAGCTGTTCTCCGCGCCCGAGGCGCGCATCCGGCTCGAGGCCCAGCTCGTCGAGCCATCCGTCGTGCCCACGCCGGAGGGCAGCCCGGACCTGGCGTTGAACTTCGAATACTGGAACGGCCGCAAGTGGGCGGAGCTCGGCCGGACCTCTCCCATGGGCGTCTCGGGAGTGCAGGGGCAGTTCAACTTCCTCGACTCGAGCGGCGCGTTCACGCGCAGTGGCGCGATCAGCTTCGACCGGCCCACCGACTTGGTCGAGGCCGAGGTCGGCGGGCAGAAGAACTTCTGGATCCGGGCGCGCATCAACGCCGGGAACTATGGAGCGCCTGGTTCGTACGAGCTGATCGGCCAGAACTGGGTCTTCAAGGAGGACCGGCCGCTGCGGCCGCCCTGCCTCAAGTCGCTGGTGTTCAAGTACGTGCGCGAGCCGAAACCCATCGCGCACTGCATGAGCTTCAACGATTTCCAGTACCGCGACCACACCGACGACCTGAACACGCCGTACGTCTTCTTCCAGCCGTTCCTTCCCGACCAGGACGAGACGCCGGCCTTCTACCTGGGGTTCGACGCGAGGTTCCCGCAGCAAGCCATCAATCTCTATTTCGAGCTGGACGACGTGGCCGCGGGCGGCGGGGAGCAACTCGGGGGATCTGCTCCCGGCGCCTTGGAGGAGGACCTGGTGCAAAAGGGGCCGCGCGTCGTCTGGGAGCACTGGGACGGCGGTCGCTGGGCGGACCTCTTGCCGCAGGACCGCACCTACGGGTTCACGCGCTCCGGCTATCTCACGTTCAACGGGCCGCGCAACTTCGAGAAGCGCAGCGTCTTCGATAGCGAAGCCTGGTGGCTGCGGGCGCGTCTGGAGACCGGCAGTTACGACCTGCCGCCCGTCCTGCGCGCCGTGCTGGTGAACGCGGTGGACGCGATCAACGGTGTCACCGTGGAAGAAGTGCTCGGCTCTTCCGATGGCTCGATCGACCAGAGCTTCACGCTCGCGAACGCTCCCATCCTCGCCGGGCCCGAGCTCTGGGTCCTGGAGCCCGACGCGCCCACGTCCGCCGATCGCGGGATCATCCTGAGAGAGGAAGGACCCGAGGCGATCGAGCCGGACGCGGATGGCGCCGGTTCCTGGGTCCGCTGGCACGAGGTGGAGAGCTTCTTCGACAGCCAGGCGAGCGCGCGCCATTACCTCTGCGACCCGATCAAGGGCGAGGTGACCTTCGGCGACGGCCGCAAGGGCTGGGTTCCTCCGGTCGCCCGCGACTCGATCAAGTGCGAATACCGCCTCGGGGGTGGCGTGGCCGGCAACGTGGGCGCGAATACCCTCACGGTACTGAAGCAGAGCATCGCCTTCGTGCAGAACGTCACCAACCCGTTCGCCGCCCAGGGCGGC
>MNFJ01000096.1 GCA_001918155.1 Deltaproteobacteria bacterium 13_1_40CM_4_68_19 | reverse complement strand
GCGGGCCGTCGGACCGGAGCGGTCGTCGAGCGTACCGCCCGACGCCAGGTAGTACGCGTACCTGTTATTGCGCTCCGGCGAGAACCCGATCTCGCCGACCAACGACGAGTACCTGTCCTTTTCCAGCATGAATCCCTTCTCGGCCGCGAAGAGCGCCTTCAGGTTCGTCTTCGCCTCGCTCTGTTTCGACCGGGCTTGGAACCTCAAGAAGTTCGGGATCCCGATCGCCGCAAGGATGCCGATGATCGCCACGGCGATGAGCAGTTCGATCAGGGTGAAGCCGTTCTGGAGCTTCCTCATGAGGAACTCCCGAGCCGGAATAGCTCGTACATTCTATCCAACTCGGGGGCGCCGTCTTACTTACATGCTGAAAATCAATGACTTCGCACGAATCCGCGCGCCAGAACGCACACGATTCGTTTGACCGGTTCCTGAATGGCTACATCCTCGTATCTCGCGACCGTGGGTCTCGCTCACTCTCCGCGGCGGCCCCTCGGAGCGAAGCGCCGGGCTTGGTCCATTTCGTCGGGCCGGCGCCCGAGCTTCACCTCGACCTCACGCGACTTGCCGTCGCGCATGATCTCCAGCTTGACCGTCGCGCCGGGCCGGCGGGACGCCGTTCCCGTTCGAAACGGGGATGGTTCGGCAAGCCAGAACGTACGCACTTCAGCTGGTGACCGCCCGTCGCGGGTCTCCTGCGCAGCCGCGTCGAGCTAGGTTCCCGCTCCGGTGGCGCCCAGCCGCGCCGCAAAGGCGTCCATCGTGCGGGCCGAATAGACCAGCGCGGCTCCCGCATTGACCGAGATCGCGACGCCCAGCGCCTCCACCAATTCCTCGCGGCTCGCTCCGTGGCGCACGGCAGCGTCAACATGGGTAACGATGCACCCATCGCAGCGGGCGGTTACTGCGACAGCGAGCGAGATCAACTCTCGCACCTTGGGGTCGAGCTTGCCGATCTTCGCTGCGCCCTCGGCAATGGCACGATAGCCGCGGACGATATCCGGGCTCTCCTGCGCAATCTGCTGAATGGTAGCGAACAGCTGCTTACGGTACGCTTCCCAATCCTTCATCATGGCGGTGAACCTCCGTGCCGGGCATCCATACCAGCCGCGGCTGAGGACCGCGCTGCCGTCGACGTGTTGCGAGGCAAGCGTGGTCGGCTTCTTCCCGACATCAGAGCGGAGCCCCTGAAGACGCTTCGCTCCAGCGTCGCTAGCGCCATCCCGCCGTCCACTACCACAATGGAGTTTGGGCAAACGAGAAAGATCGGACTGCGCGCTTCGGCGAAGGCGCAGTCCGGTTCGAGCTGAAGACAAAGGCCAGCCGCTCACCGATCGTCGGCGTCCCGTCCGGCGGACGCGGGGACAGAGGGACTGACCGCCGCTCGCGTTCCGCTCAAGACCCAGGCGCGCTGGCTGGGCGAGAAGCGCGGCGCCAATAGCCCGTCGTTGATTTCGCGCGTCACGGCAAAACGCTCAAAGACCGTCGCCGGCAGGTAGAGGCGCGAGTTGTCCGGGAAGCCGTCGGTCGGCGTATCGATGTCTCCTTCCACCGCGGAAATGATGCCGTCTCCGTTCTGGTCGACTCGCGCCACCTCCGCCGCGTACGCGTCGAAGAGGCGTTGCTGCAGGTTCTTCACCTGCGGCTCGAAGGAGGCCCGCCGCACGTACACGTCGAGGAAGATCTCGTTCGCGAGCCCGCTGGGGATTCCCCGCTGGCGGAATTCCCTCTGCGCGTCGACCGTCCCGTCGAACTTGTCAGGGTCGCGCGGCAAGTTGGGATCATCTCCGACGGCCCGGGGATCGTTCTTCACTCCGCTGGGTCCCGAGCCTGGCACGATGGACTGCAGCTTCCCGATCTCGCCGTCGTCGAAGGTATCGGAAGCTGCGCCGAACCTATCGGGGAAACCGCCGGTGAACGGCAACTCGTAGAGCGGGTGGACCCAGTTCGTCCCCAGGTAGTTGAACTCCCAGTAGGCGTGGGCGTCGCTCTGCTGCAGCGAATTGAACGCTCCCATGCTCAGGTGGATCGGCACGACGTTGGTCTGCACGTCGGGGAAGCGATCGGACGGGCTGGAGAAATGCGGCTTCCTTCCGTCGACCGTGAAGACGTGTCCCGGAACGTTGTTGCCGGTGCCCATCCTGCTGAGGAGTGCGGCGTCACGGGGCAGGATGGCGCCGAATCGCGCATGCCCGTCAGGGCGCGCGACAGGGTCCACCGCCGGCACGGTGACGTCGTGGATCATCCATCCTTCGTACCAGCCGCTCTCGTTGTTGATGACGAACAGGCCGGAGATGTCGGTGAAGACGTCGATGAAGGCTCGCGGGTCTGCGGGATCGGTCGGAAGTCCGGGCTTCGGCTCGAGCACCACGCGGACTGCCCCGATCGTCGGCAAGCCGCAGTTGCCGCCGGTGGCGGTCAGCTGCACGCTGTCATTCACTCCGGGAAAGATCTTCGTGAAGACGTTGGGCTCGAAGCCGGTCGTGTCCAGGAGGTAGTATTGGAAGAGCTGGCTGGGAAGGTCGGCCTCGGCGCGGGCCTGGACGGGCAGGATGCTGTGTGGGCGCTCGGCCAGGCGCACCAGCTGATCGCGCAGTGGCGCGGGTAACGGCGCGATGTCGCCCCGCGCTGCAACGGTCGCCGCATCGGCGGCAGCGTCGGGGTTCGGATGGCAAGGTGCGGGCGGCTGCTCGGCCCGAGCCATCGTCGCCGCTGCCATCAGCGGCAGAAGCAGCGCCGTTCGGAAGGTAAACGAATTCTTACGCCTCGATTTGATCATTTGCTTCTCCTTGGGAAGAGGTCCGCTCCGAGCCGGCCGCGAGGAAACTTCAGCGCCCCAGCGCGGAGACATTCTGGGGGAAATGAGACGGCGCGCTCGGTCACGGTGGCCCGGCGACCGGGGGAGCCTGTGTTCGTGCCCAGTCTTCGGGGGAGCGGCCAGAAGCATTCCGGCGCGTGCGTGACGCGCCCGCCGCGTCCAGCAGATCGGCCACCTCGGAGCGTCCGAAGAGCCGGGCGAACATCAGCGCGGTCTGACCGACGCTGTTTGCCTGATCGACCGCGCACGGCTGCGTGAGAAGGAGCTCCACCACGCGCTTGTGGCCTTGGAACGCCGCACCCATCAGGGCCGAGTCGCCGCGTCCGTCACTTGCGCAAGCGTCGGCGCCGAGTCGGAGCAGGGTGCGCACCGCCTCGGCGTGACCGTGATACGCGGCGAAGATCAGCGCGGTGAACCCGCGCCCGTCGCGCGCTTCCACCGACACGCCGGCGCGCACCAAGCCCTCGAGCATCACTTCGTCTCCCTCTCGCGCAGCCGCCAGAAAGTAGCGCTCCGCGTCCGCCCTGGGGACTTCACGTTTCGAGAGGCCCGACAGCGCCGCCGCCAGCACTCCACCGAGCACCAAGGGAAACGCCACACGGCTGCGTGAGAAGGAGCTCCACCACGCGCTTGTGGCCTTGGAACGCCGCACCCATCAGGGCCGAGTCGCCGCGTCCAGCAGATCGGCCACCTCGGAGCGTCCGAAGAGCCGGGCGAAAGCCAGGTTCTGCACCAGCCGCGTGCGCGCTGCCGCGTCGAGCCTCCGATAGAACGCACCCGCCTGCGAAAGGTCGTCGGTCTTCTCGATGCAGGCCTGCTGCGTGGTGCCGGAGAGCCGCGATCGCGAATAGACATACGCTGGTGTTTCGGCGATGGCGCCGGCCGCGCTCGGCTCGTAGTTCACGTCGCTCACGGGACGGGCGCTGCTCATCGGGCCGGCCTGGTTGTTGTTCGCCACCGGCGAGCGCGCGTGATTGACCGGAAGCTGATCATGTGCGTCGACTCAGGCACGTGGGAAAAGAAGTCGAAGAAGCGATTCGGATCCTGCCGGTTGGTCACCGGCGACGGCTTGAGCGCGTGGACCATGTCGGGGAACTTGATCGCATCCCGGATGAAGAACACCGGCAGGTCGTTGCCGACCAGGTCCCAGTTGCCTTCCTCGGTATAGAACTTGAGAGCGAAACCGCGCGGATCCCGCAGTGTCTCGGGCGAATTCCCGCCGTGCACGACGGTGGAGAACCGCACGAACATCGGCGTGCGCTTGCCCTTGGCGGAGAAGATCTTCGCGCGCGTGAGCGCGGAGAAGTCGCCGGCGCTCTCGAATGTGCCGTACGCTCCGACGCCGCGGGCGTGCACTACGCGCTCGGGGGTGCGCTCGCGATCGAAGCGGGCGAGCTTCTCGATCAGGGTGAAGTCTTCGAGCAACACGCTGCCGCGCGCGCCGGAGTCGGTTGTGAGAGGGGCCGCCGCGGCCATGATTGCGGTCAAGAGCAAGGACGGATGCATGTTCTCTCCTTTTCTGGGGCCGGCGACCGGAACGCGGAGTGATTTATTCTCCGCGGGAATTTGCGTGCGGGCGCGTGTCGAGCGCCCGCACGCCACTGCCTCAGCGATCCTCTGTGTCGTTCTTCGGAATGCCGGCGGCGAACCAGTGTCCGTTCGCGGCGCTGATGATGAGCAACACGGGGCTGTCGCAAGCCTCCGGTGGCGCCGGCGTGAGAGCGTCGTCGATGCGGAAATCGCCATTGGCCTGGATGGCCGCGCCAGCCACGCTCGAGCTGTGCCCGGTAGCCGTTGCCGCAGGTCCGCAGAAGAGCGTAGCGAAGACGCGCTGTCCACCGTTGGTCCCGATCGCGTTGCCGGCGGTGAGAAGCAGACCGCGCCCGTCGACGGTGATGCGACCGTCGGCTTGTACCTGGGCGCTGAGCCGCGAGATCTTCCAGGTGAAACCTCCCGGAGAGACACCGCGAACGACGTTGAGGGCGGGACTGCCCGTCGAAGTGACACCGGCGACGGGATCGACTCCGATGCCACCTTCGAACGCGAGCAGGACCGGATCGGCTTTCGCGAGGCTGGGGACGAGCGCTGCGAGGGCGAGGGCAAGCGAGAACGATTTCATTGTGGTGCTCCTGTGTCGGGGAAGTACAACGTGCCGTTGGGAGAATCCGACTCTCATTGCCGGTCTGGCGCCTCGAGCGCCGGCCTTTCCGGCTCCGGATCCGCGCTGGTGAGGCCGCGCTTGAAACCGCGGATCGCCTGACCGAGGCTGGCTCCTAGAGCCGGCAGCTTGGAAGGCCCGAAGAAAAGCAATGCCAGCGCCAGCACCGTCAGGATCTCTCCGACTCCGAGTCTCATCGCAGCTCCATTCCAGTTCCCCTCGGACTCGGTCGGCGCCGCGATTATTCCGAGGAGGAATTTCCTGCTGCAGGCGCGGTCCGCGTCGAGATGAATGCGCTTCCATTGCTCTCGAGTTTCCTGCTCATCCTGCTCGCGGAGCTGCCGGACAAGACCCTCTACACAGTGCTGCTCCTCGCCACGCGCAATCGACCGTGGCCGGTGTTGCTCGGCGCATGGGCGGCCTTTCTCGCACACGGTTTCATCGCCGCCGGCCTTGCCAGCATCGTGGGAGCGCTACCAACTTGGCTGCTGAGGTTCGGGACAGCCGGCCTGTTCATCACCTTCGGGTTGCGTCTGCTCTTTCAACGCAACGCAATCCGGGAATCGGCAGACCCTCTGGCTGCGGATCGGGTCCTGACCACCAGCTTCTGGCTCGTATTCGCGGCGGAGTGGGGCGACGCTACGCAGATCGGCACGGCGGCACTGGTCGCGCGGTTCCCGGAACACCGCTGGCAGGTGCTCTCGGGAGCGACGCTGGGTCTCTGGGTTGGCGCGTTGCTGGCGGTCGCCCTCGGCAGGGCTGCCGGTCGCTGGCTGCCGGAGGTCGCGATGCGGCGGGTGGCCGGTGCAGTCTTCTGCGCATTCGCGATGTTCACCGCGCTCCACGGATACTGAGACTGGAGATGCACATCGTGTCACTCCGATGCTGCCGATCCCTTCGCGGCCGGCGCGGCACAGACGAGCAGGCCCAAGAAACCGAGCCCGCAGAACGCCAGCGGGGCCAGCGCCGGCGGCTGGCTGCCCATCTTGATGCCGCCATCCTGGCCGAGCGGGACGCGCCAGGCCAGGAGGACGTTCCGCAGGCCGGTGACCAGGTGCCCGTCGGTGTGAAACCAGAATCCGAGCAGCCCCACTACGATGCCCGCGCCGAAGAGCATCGCCAGCACGCGGCGCCCTTTCCCCTCCCAGCGGAGCAGCGCGACCAGCCCGCCCAGGAGCGTCACCGCTGCGTAGATGAGGGGAATCCAGGAGCGCCAGGTCTCCCCGAGGACCTCGCGGTGTTCGAAGCGCAGCTCGCAGAGCAGGAGCACCACGCCGCCGAGCAAGACCGTCGCAAACCGCCGATCGCGATCGAGGGCTGACCAGGACGCCGCCAGATGTCTAAGGGCCATAGGGATTGCCGTAACCGGCATCGCCTGTCGAAGACTGCTCCACGGTCACGATGCCCTGGAAGGCCGTCTCTCCGGGCATGAGAGCGTCCGAGAACGCGCACGTCTTGGGACCGGCGCCCATCGTCGCGGTGAAGCTCGCGGCCGCAGCGAGAATGGGCGAGCTCAGCTCGGAGCAGTCGTTTGAGGCAACTTGATGGTTGACCGCATCTTCGTTGATGAACTCCAGCTGCGCGCCAGCCATCACGGAGATCGTGGAGGGATTTACGCCCGCGGCCCGCAGCGAAACCATCGCAGGCCCGGAGCTCGAGGGAGAACCACCGCAGGCCGCCAAGGCAAGCGGGAAGAGCAGGATTGCTTTGTGCATCGATTCCTCCGAAGTGAAGGGAACGTCAGGGTGAGACGACGATCTGGCCGGCCATCTCCTCGTGCCCGCTGCCGCAGAAGACGGTGCAGTGGAAATCGTAGGTCCCGGCCTTGTCCGGAACGATCCGCACGTGCGTGACCCTGCCTGGCTCGATGGTCTCGTCGATCTTGAGATCCGGCACCTGGAAGCCGTGCTTGCGATCGAGGGTAGTCAGCTCGAGCACCACAGGCACCCCCACCTTGACCTCGATCACGCCCGGCGTGAACTTGAACCTCTCCGCCGTCACCGGGATGACCTTCTCCTGTGCCGCCACATCCGCGTTGGCGGCCACGAGAAGCAATGCGAGGAAAGGCGCAAGCATCCACTGCGCACCCATCCCTAGCCTCCGCTCGCGGCGGCCGGCTGCGCAGCGCCAACGCCTTCCAACGAGTCTTGCTTGAGCGTGAGCGCCAGGCGGGACTCGTCTACGGAGATCTCGCGGAACCCGAGTCCCCGCCGCGGATGCGCCGGGTCCCAGGGCACCGGCGTGCGCTTCGGCTGCGACAAGGGCGCGGGCAGCGGGAAGATGAGCGACGTCGCCGCATGGTGCGCGATCTCGCCGGTCCTGAAGTGATGCTCCTGGTGGATGTGCCCGTAGAAGACGGTGACGTTCTTCCAGTGCTGGAGCAGGTCGATGGCTTTGCTGCCGTCCCTGGTTGCCCAGTCCCACGCCGGCGCCAGGTCGAAGAGCGGCCGGTGGGTGAAGACCACGATGGGCGCTTCGGGACGCAACGGCTTCAGATCCGCGAGCAGCCAGTCCATCTGGGTGTCGCCGATGGCGGCCTGCGGATCGGAGACGTTGTCCAGTACCGCGAAGTGAATTCCTTTGTAGTCAAAGGAATAGTGCGTGGGGCCGAAGTTTTCTTGATAGGCCTTGCCCCAGTCCAGCGAGGCGTCGTGCTCGCCGGGCATGTAGTGCTGCACCGGCGTCTTGAGGTCGGCGACGATGGCCTTGAATTCGCGCATGCGCTTGCGGCGCTCGGCCTCGTCGTCGGTAGTGTGGGTGAGGTCGCCGGTAAAGACCACGAAGTCGGGTGCCGAGGGCAGCGCGTTGACCGCGGCCACCGCTTGGCGAAGCGTGTTGGCCGCCTCGGGATTGGGCGGGCCTTTGAAACCCCAGTGCGAGTCCGAGAGCTGGACGAAGAAGAAATCGTCCTCTTGCGCGACGGACTTGCGCAGGATGTTGGTGCAGGCTCCGGCCAGGCCCGAGGCGAAAACCACTCCGCCCAGGCCGAGAAGCTGCATGAACTCGCGACGTCCCTTGGGTTCGTTCATGTCGACTCCCTCCGCCGGCATGACTCGACCCGATCGCCGCCTATTCCCGCGGCGACTGACACGGCGGGAATCGTAATGAGCAGGGATCCAATGGTGCGCGGCAGCCTTGAGCCTTGGCGTTGTATGGCGCGCAGAGCGACCACCCGGTCGCGTTCATCGCGTCACGTGCGATCTGTCGCAGTGAATCAGCCTCGGCGGCGCACGAGCTCGACGAACTTCTGCAGCTCGGCCTCGTTCAGATCGGAAACCGCCCAGTAATGCATGCCGTCCTTTGCCCAGCAGTACGCGCTGTAGCCGCGCCGCGAGAGGCGCTGCAGCGGTTCGTCGCCGACGCGCTTGCTCGGCCAGACGAAGAGGTTCACGACGTGCTGCGCGCGGCGGTAGACGAGCGCCGCCGCGGCCGTGTCCTCGACGTAATCAAGGCGGCCGCCCACCAGCGGATAGCCCTCGGCGGCCCAATCGGTCACCGACACCGAGTAGTCGAGCTTGCCCTGGAACCAGGGCTTGACGGTGTGCTGGTCGGAGGAAGCGACATCCGTGAGATGGTTGGCGAGCAGCGACCGGACGTGCGCCGCGATCACTGCGTCGGTGACTGAAGCTTCGGACGGCGGCCGCCAGAGGCGCGGTCCGGCCACGACCAGCAGTGCGGCGGCTGCCGCAAAGGGCGCCAGCGCCGCCCACTTCCACGCGTGCCGGCGATGCCGCGCAACTCGCGGGGGCGCGAGGCTCGGCTCTACGGACTGCACGGAAACGGGATGTCCTTCCGCGTGCAACGCGTCGCGCAGCCGCGCTTCGAATTCCGGCGACGGCACATACCGGATCAGGTTCGCACGCGCCGAGGCCTGCAACTCGCGCAGTGCCCGCTCCTCGGCGCCGCAACCGGGGCAACGGGCGACGTGCCCCTCGACCTCTAGCGCTCCACGCAGATCGAGCTCGTTGTCCACGTAGGCGTCGATCAGCCGCTTCGTCTCGGAGCAATTCATGACGGGCTCCCCGCCTGCTCGCGGCGGGCGACGGCGGCCTGAAGCTGCCGCCGCGCGCGCGAGAGCCGCGACATCACCGTGCCGATGGGAATGCGCGCCACGTCTGCGATCTCCTTGTACGAAAGTCCTTCCATCTCGCGCAGCACGAAGGCCTCGCGGAACTCGACCGGCAGCGCCTCCACGGCCTCGTTGAGAAAGCGCTGCTGCGCCGAGCGCAGTACCAGCACCTCGGGCGTCTCAGAGGTGTCCGGCTCGCTATGAAGCACCTCGTCGAACTCGGTGTCCAGCTCACGGGCGCGGTTCTGCTGCAAGAAAGTATAGGCGCTGTTGCGAACGACGGTCAGCAGCCAGGCACGCGGGTTGTCACCGCTGAATCCGTCGAAGAAGCGGAATGCGCGCACAATGGCCTCCTGCGTGACATCCTCGGCATCGTGGTCGTTGCGCAAGAGCCAACGGGCGAGGTTGTACCCCGCCCTCATGTGGGGCAGCACCACTGCCTCGAACGAGTCGACTCGATGCGGCAATACCCCTCCGAGCGGCCAGGTCCAACCGCTGCGACCACGGCACCTCTGACTTTATTCCCGCGTCGCCGCATCAGATCGGTCGAGGCTGACGAACGCGGAGCGAACGAGCGCAGCATCCATGGGGGCAGGACTTGATGATTGGCTTTTGCACGAGCGCTCTCCGATTTTGGCCTGGATCGCGGTCAGTCCTGCGTCGCCAGGCGCCACTCCTCTTGCTCGTCGCGTACCTGGAGGGTGCCAAAGTAGCCGGTGGAGAGCGGCGCGAGCAGATCCTGGAAATGGCACACCTTGGGTCCGATGCCGATCGCGACGGAGTAGGTGTCCCCGGGATTCAGGACGGTGGATGACAGCTCGGCGCAGTCATTCGAGTAGATCTGATGAGGTCGAGCATCGGCGTTGACGAACGCGAGCACGCTGCCCGTCTCGACCTCGAGGACGGGTGCGCTGATTCCGTGCTCGTCGAGCCGCTCGACCGGCTCTCGCCTCGCTTCGCGGCCC
>MNFJ01000187.1 GCA_001918155.1 Deltaproteobacteria bacterium 13_1_40CM_4_68_19 | reverse complement strand
GTCCGCCATGATCGACCGCACGATGCCCGGAAGGATGTCCTCGTAGCAGATGAAGGTCGCAAACCGCCAGGACCTCCACCGGAGCGGCGCCGTGCTCTGGCCGCGCGCCAGCGGGCTGGAGAGCGGCGACCACTCGTACAGCTCGGGAAACCATTCGCCCCCGGGGATGTACTCGCCGAAGGCGAGGAGCTGGATCTTGTCGTAATGGTCTCCGATCCGGCCGCGATCGTCGATCACCAGGGCGCTGTTCCAGACCTTGCGGCCGTCCACGCGGACGGCGCCGATGATCGCCGCGACGGGGACTGCGCCCGTGATCGCGCGGCCGTCCGAATCTCCGGGCCGCAGCGGGCGCGTGTTGAAGCCGACCTCCGGCCAGATGACCAGCTCGGCTCCGCGCGCGTGCAGCTCGGCGGTCTCGTCCTGGAGCGTCCGCACGGAGGCGAGCGGATGCTCGTGCAGCTCGAGCTCGCCCACGTTCGGCTGCGCGAGTCCGATGGGGGCCTTGGGCGCCGCCCGCTCGACACGCTCGACGCGCACCAGCCGCACGTAGCCGTAGGTGGCGCTTCCCAGGAGCGCGACGAGCGAGGCCGCCATCGCGCCCACCGGCGCAGGCTTGCCGGAGCGCCATGCCTCCAGCGCATCGAACAGGGCTCCGTTCACCACCGCCTGCAGCGCGGAAAGGATCAGCACTCCGCCGAGCTCCGCGATCTGGACCAGCGGCAGCACCGGCATCAAGGCGATGCCGGTGTAGCTCTGGAAGAGCAAGGGATAGCCGAATTCCGTCGCGACCAGCGCGATCGGGAGCAACGCTGCCGCGGGCCACCGTGTTCGCCGGCCCACCCAGACGAGGACATAGGACATCACGCCGAAGAGCAGCCCCTGGACGGCGCAGAGCACCAGGTATCCGGCGAACGCGAGCGGCAGGGGCGCGTTCGCGAACACCTGCAGCACATGCATGATCCAGGTGTACCCGCCGAGGTGGGTGACGAATCCCATCCAGGCGCCGAGCCAGAGCGCCCGGCGCGGCGTAGCGTCGCGCAACGCCCAGAGCAAGGGAACGAAGCAGACGAAGGCGAGCGGCCAGATGCCGAACCCGATCCAGGAGAGGAAGTAGAGGACTCCCGACAGCGTCGGCAGCACCAGGCGGCGCATGAAGCGCCCTCATGTAACATGACGCCCATGGCGGTGCTGCTCAACCAGACCAGCAACCTGCGCTTCCGCATCGAGCTGCTGCGGCGGCTTTCGGACGGCACGACGAAGCCGGCGTCGCTGGAGATGCGCGTCGGACTCGACCGCTACCAGCACCGTGCCGGCGGGGACCACGCCTTCGTCCCCATGCTGGACGTTCCGCGCGCCACGCTCCTGGACATGGACCTGATCGAGTTCCTCCAGGCGCTCGAGGAGCTGCTCGACGGCCGCGCGCAGACGGCGGCGTTCGAAGCGAGCGTCGATCCCGCCATCGGCCTGCGGCTGCAGGGCGGGCCCGAGGCGTTCCTGGTGGAGGTGGGAGTCGATCTTCTCAATGTATTGGAGCAGGTGGGAGAGCTCGCTGGCGAGCGGGGCGCGGATCTCGCCCTGTACCGATTCGCGGTGAACAAGCGCGCCGCGCTGGCGTTCTGCTCGGCCCTGATCGAGGAGTTCGGCGCGTTTCCCACCGACCCCTCGGGCGTCAGCCCTGGAGAGCCGGCCTGAAGAGCGCCTTTTCCGCGGCCTGGACTGAGGAGCTCGCCATGGTGCGCCTACCGCGCCCTCGCCTGGATCAATCGCGCCACCTTGGCGCGCTCTTCCGGGTCGTCGAAGAGCTGGAAGGCCTGGCGCCACCACTGAATCGCCTTGGCGCGATGATCATTCTTTGCTTCGGCTTCGCCCATCATCCTGCTGGCGCGGGCCCGGTCCCTGCGGGTGAGGCCGGGCTTCTTCAGGATGTCCCTGAGGATGGTTTCTGCGCCGCCCGCGCGATTGGTCCACAGCGCTTTCTGCGCGCGGTCGAAGTTCTTCGCCCACGGGCTCGCCGCGTTCTGCGCAAGCTTGCTCGGCCGCGGCGGCCCCGGTTGCGCCGCGACTCCGGTGGGCTGCGCTGAGGCGGAAGGAGCCGGAAGCGATGGCGCAGCCGGGGGGACAGCAGGGCCGGCGGAAACAGATGGTGCGGCCTCAGGCGGTACGCCGGACCTGGTGTGCGCCCGGGCCACCAGGACCGCGGCGGCGACTGCCGCGAGCGCGAGTCCGGTTGCTGCGCGCCACCACCGCGGCGGCACGAATGCCGCCCACTTCGGGACCCCGGGCGGGCGCTCCGTCGGCGCGGGGGAGACGTGTCCGAGCATGGCGCGCTCGAGACCCGGATCCACCGCCGGCGGGAGCATCTTCGGTGGCACGGCCACGGTCAGGCGCAGCCTGCCAATGGGTACGGGATCGTCGTGGTGCACCTCGTCCTCGAGGGGCGCGGCCTCCGCGAGCGCCGCCATCGCGCGGAGCATGACTGCTGCTTCGTCGCCGCTGTCGGGCCGCTCGGCCGGATCCCTCGCCATCAGGCGCGCCACCGTCTCCTCCAGCTCCGGATGCACCCGGCGTCCGATGTCGCGCAACCGCAGGGTGGCGTGCTCGCGGTGTGCGCGAAGGAGCTCTTGCGGCGTGGCGCCCGATACCGGCAGCCGTCCGGAGAGGAGCTGGAAGAGCAGCACTCCGACGGAGTACAGGTCGCTGCGCTCGTCCACTCCGTCACCCGCCGCCTGTTCCGGGGCGGTGTAGGCGGCGGTGGCGATCGGAAGGGGGTGGCCGTCGCGCAGGTCCACGTGCTGGAGCAGATGCGAGGTCACCGCGTCGAGCAGCACGGCGTGCTCCGTGCCGTCGCTCAGGCGCGTCAGCCCGACATTCGCGGGCTTGAGGTTTAGATGGAGGGCGCCCGCCCGATGCGTCGCCCCGAGCCCTTCGCAGATCTGTGCACACACCTCCAGCGCTCGCGGCGCGCGCACCCGCCCGCGTTGCCGCAGCTCGTCAGCCAGGGTGAGCTCGCCTCCGCTCTCGTAGACGAGGAAGAACGCCTGCACCAGGTGGACGCCGGCCCAGAGCGGCCGCGCGACGTACGGATGGTCCAGCTCCGCGATCGCGGCGAGTCGCTCCGCCTCGGCGACGAACCGCTGGACGGTCTCGGGATCGGGCGCGTAGCGGCGCAGCAGCTTCACCACCACCGCGTGGCTGCGGGCGTCCTCTGCCAGCCAGGAATGCGAGAACCGTCCGGCGCCCAGCTCGTGCAGCAGCCGGAAACCGGCGATCTCCGCCTCTTGCAGGGGGGAGCACGGCTCCGGATGCGTGAGCCCCTGGCACCAATCGCAGAGGGTCTGGCCCGCGACCGCGGCAGTGAACGGAGCGCCGCAGTGCAGGCACGAGCTCATCGCGCCGAAACTGTGCGCCTGCTGCTCCACGCGTCCGACTCTACGTCACGGGTTCGAGCGGCCCAAAGAAGGGGCGGGCTCGATGAGCGCGCGATTCCAGCGTATGAACGATGTTCAATCCTCCTACACCTGCACACCGGCACCGTTGCGGCCTGTGATATGTGGGCCCGGGTGGCTGACCCTCCAGAGCTTCCCGAGCAGTTCGCGCCCACCGGGCCGAAACAGTCGCGCTTCCGCGTCGTCCCCTCGCCGCCGCTGCGCCCCACGCTGTTTCCGGACGAGGCGCGGTTCGCGCTGCGGCTGTCGGTCCTCTCCGGCTGCGCGGAGTTCGCCGCCTGGGCGTGGTTCGCCCATGCGGGCGAGAAGGGCGCCGTCCTCGGCTGGGCGGCCCTGAGGCTGCTCAAGCCCGTCTGGGCCTGGACCGGGACGAGGTTCCCTCGCTCCGTGGTGGCATTCTCACTTCTGCTCCTCGCGCTGTTCGGGGTCGCCGCGAGCCTGCTCACGGTGGGACAGCTCTTCACGGCGGCCCTCCTCGCGGTCGCGCTGCCCGCGTTCGGCGATCTGTGCGCGAGCTGCGCCGCAGACGGCATCTCCGTGGAGCGCAGAAGCGCCGCGTTTGCCTGGCTCGACATGGCGCAGGGCCTCGGGGGGGCCACCGGCGTTGCGCTGGGTGCGTCGTTCCCGCGGGTCGCGGCGATCGTAACGGTGGCCGCTCTTCTCGCCGCCTCCATCGGCGTCCCCGACTTGCAGGATCGCGGCACCCCCCGAACCACCTGGACGCTCGCCGCGCACGAGCACGTGCTGCACTCGCGGTTCGGCGCGCATCTCGTCGCGCTCGCGTTCTTTGGCGGCTTCTTCGCCATGCAGCAGCCCTCGCGGCCGCATTCGACGTGGATGGCGCTCTTGTTTCCGCTCGCCGGAATGGCGATCGCGGCGCGCGCCGATCCATACATGCCGAACGCCGTGTTTTTGCCCCGTGCCGCGGTGCTGGTGGCCGTCGCCGGTTTGTTCCTGCCCCCGCTGCGGCTGCTGGCCCTGGGAGGGCTGTTCGCCGCGCTGCCGGCATCGGTCGCCCGCGGGGCCGGGGAGATGGAGCGGCCGGTGGCGTCGTCCCTCGTCTGGTCCGCTCTCGGCTTGGGCGCCGCGGTCGGCGCCGTGTTATGAATGAGCGCTCATTCAGCAGCGCAGCTCGAAGGGCGTAGCATTGGAGGAGCGCATGTTCTCGATGGATCCGCCCTTCACGCCGGAGCACCAGCTGTTCCGCAGGACTCTGCGCGACTACGTCGAGCGCGAGCTCGCCCCGCACGCCCTGGAGTGGGACGAGGCGGGGATCTTCCCGCGCGAGATCTTTCGCGGCATGGCGGAGATCGGGGCGCTCGGCATCAACTACCCCGAGAGCGTCGGCGGCGCCGGTGGCGACTACTGGTTCGTGGTGGTCCTGGCCGAGGAGCTGACCCGTTGCCAGAACTCCGGCGTCAACATGGGGCTGCTGGTGCAGTCGCAGATCGCCACGCCGATCATCGACCAGATCGGCACGGCCGAGCAGAAGAAGGAGTTCCTCGTCCCCGCGCTCGCCGGGGAGAAGATCGCCGCGCTCGGCATCTCGGAGCCGGACGCGGGAAGCGACGTCGCGAGCCTGCGCACCACGGCTCGCCGCAGCGGCGACGAGTACGTGATCAACGGCGCGAAGATGTGGATCACGAACGGGACGCGTGCCGACTTCATCACGCTCGCCGTGCGCACCGGCGGCCCTGGGCACGGCGGCATCTCGCTGGTGACCTTCCCGACCGACGTGAAGGGATTCAGCGTCTCCAAGAAGCTGGCGAAGGTGGGAAATCTCTCCTCCGATACCGCGCTTCTCTTCTTCGAGGACTGCCGGATCCCGGTCCGCTACCTGCTCGGCGAGGAGAACGAAGGCTTCTACCACGTGATGACCAACTTCCAGGGAGAGCGGCTGGTCGCGGCCATCGGCGCGGTCGCCGGCATGCAGCTGCTGGTGGAAGACGCGCTCCGCTACGGAAACGAGCGCACCGCCTTCGGCAAGCCGCTGGCCAGGTTCCAGGTCTGGCGCCATCGCCTGGTCGAACACCTCACGGCCATCGAGGCGGCGCGCTGGCTCACCTACCGCGCCTGCGATCTCTTCAACCGCAAGGAGACGGCGGTGAAGGAGATCAGCATGGCCAAGCTCCTCGCCGGAGATCTGATGCAGAAGGTCGTCTACGACTGCCAGCAGCTCCACGGCGGGATGGGATACGTCGTGGAGACGCCGGTCGCTCGCGCCTTTCGCGACGCGCGGCTGCTCACCATCGGCGGCGGCACGAGCGAGATCATGAAGGAGATCATCGCCAAGCTCGTCCCGGGATTCTGATGCGAGACGAGCCGGCTTTCGCGACGCTGAGCCGGATGGAGCGGATTGCGTTCCGGGTGATGCGTTTCCTGAACCAGGGCTGGGGCAGGCGGCCGGCGCGGATCTGGCAGCGGGCAGTGATCACTCCGCTGGTCGGCTGGCTGCTCGTGTATCGCCGGCTGCGGGTGTACGGGATCGAGCGGCTCGACGGCATCCCCGGGAACGCTCCCATCCTCCTGGTCACGAACCACCGCACGTTCTTCGACCTGTTCATCCTCGGCTGGCTCCTCATCCGCCATCCGCGGCTGGGCCGGCGGGTGAACTTTCCCGTGCGATCGAACTTCTTCTACGAGACGCCGATGGGGCTCGTGACGAGCGCTCTGCTCACCGGCGGTTCGATGTTCCCGCCTTTCTTCCGCGCCCCGGAGAAGAAGGCGATGAATCGCCGCTCGCTCGACATCCTGCTCGAGAAGTTGCGCACGCCGGGAGAGATGGTGGGGTTCCATCCAGAAGGGACGCGCAACAAGACCGACGATCCCTACACCTTGCTGCCCGCGCAGCCGGGGGTCGGCGAGCTCGCCCTGAAAGCCCGGCCGGCCATCGTGCCCGCGTTCATCCTGGGGATGACCAATCACTTCTGGACGGAGGTGAAAGCGAACCGCCGCCGCGAGCCGACGGTCATCGCAGTGTTCGGCAAGCCCGTCGAGCTGCCGGAGATCCGGGGCGGTACGCGACTCTCCCACCACAAGCGGTTCGCGGATCTGCTCAATGAAAGGATCACCGCCCTCGGCGCCGAAGAGCGCGCGCTCAGGAGCGCAGCTTCTCCGCCGGCTTCTCCGGTGCGATTCGCGAGGTGACCAGCCGCGGCCTCAATAGATTCGCGATGGTCGCTTCCAGTTCCTGCGACTCGAACGGCTTGCCGATGTATCCCTGCGCTCCCATCAGCTCCGCTTCCCATTCGAATCCGAAGCCGGAGATGATCACCACCGAAACTTCCTTCAGGTCCGGCGTGGCGCGCATCCGCTGCAACATCTCCCGGCCGTTCATCACCGGCATCTGCAGGTCGAGCAGCACGAGCAGCGGCGGTTTCTCGCCGAGCTTCAGCAGCGCTTCCGCGCCGTTCGCGGCTTCATCGACCTGGTAACCCTTCATCTCCAGCGCGGTGCGCAGGCCGGATCGGAAGTCCGCGTCGTCGTCCACGACCAGGATGTAGGGCCAGCGGCGCATGGGCGGGGGTTCGAGGGCGTAGATCTAACGATTGTTACAGCCAAACGGAAGGGGGCGAGTGCTCGCCTGCCGCCTGGCCAACCCTGTGAATTGACGTAACGTCTGCGGTTCTGCTACCGGGACGCACACGAGCATGCGAGCGGATCGCGCGAAGTCTCCCCGCGTCGAGGTTGCCGTGAAGGTGCAGGGAGGCGCGTACGCCGCATCCGTTCTGCGCGCCGCGGCGCGGCGCTGGGTCCGGGAAGACGTATCGATCGCGCTCGTCTCGGATCGCGAGAGCCGGTCGCTGAACCGCCGGTGGCGCGGCAAGGACCGGCCGACGGACGTGCTCTCCTTTCCCCTGGAGGAGCCCGGCGCTCTCGGAGACGTGGTGATCTCGATCGACACGGCGCGGCGGCAGGCGCGGGAAGGCGGCTGGTCGCTCGCCATCGAGCTGCGCCGGCTGCTCGCGCACGGCATCCTTCATTGCCGCGGATATGGGCACGACGCGCCGGCCGAGGCCCGCAGGATGGCCGCCGCAGAGCGGCGCCTGCTCGGGTTCGACGGGATGGTGGGCGCCTCGTTCTCGGAGCCGGAGTGAAGTGCGTTCCCTCCAGGGCCATTTCGCGGTAGAGGGCAGACATGGCGACGCTCCCACCGGAACTGGATGAGCTCTCGAGGCGCTTCGACGCGCTCCGGGAGGCGCTTTGACATCGATCGCAAGCGCGCGCGGGTCGAGCTGATCGAGCGGGAAAGCGTCCAGCCCGGCTTCTGGGAGGAACAGAAGCGCGCCCAGGCGCTGAGCAAGGAGAAGAGCGGGCTCGAACTCCAGCTCGCCCATTACGAGCGCGAGCGGCAACGCCTCGACGATGCGATCGCGCTCCACGAACTGGCCGAGGAGGCGAACGACGCGGCGACCTGGGAGGAGGCGAAGCTCGCGATGGCTGAGGCGGTGCAAGGCGCGCAGCGTCTCGAGCTGTCCAGGATGCTCGGCGGTCCACAGGACCATCTC
>MNFJ01000108.1 GCA_001918155.1 Deltaproteobacteria bacterium 13_1_40CM_4_68_19 | reverse complement strand
GTCGATGTCGATCCAGTCCTTCATCGCCAGGATCACGTCGTCGCGGCGGACGCGGTCGCGGTTCGCGTCCTCCTCATCGAAGATGAAGTCGTACTTCGGGTCGGCCATCATCGCGCGCAACTGCGTGAACACCGCGGCCGGGGCTGTGCCGACGTTGTCGAGCGCTTGCACGTTGATCCGGCTGTTCTCGTCGACGATGTTCGCGTGGAAGCTGCCCTCGAAGCCGCCGAAGGCGTGGGCCACCGCGCGCTTCTCTCGCGGCGGCGCGAGCGGCACGGGCGTCTCGCGATCGGGCAGCTGTAGCCCGGCGATGTCCCCGGAGAGCAGCGCGCCGAAGGCGTTGGAATCGATGGGGAGCACCTGCCAGAGGCGGATGCCGAGGTTGTTCATCGCCTGCGGCGTAGCCCCGCGGGGTTGCCCGCCGGTCGTCGCCCCGCTCGCACCTCCGAGCGCGGATCCGGCGATCCCGAGGACCTGTCCTCCGAGCTGGTCGACCTGCTTCTGGAAGTGGAGCAGCAAGCGGGAGAGATTGACGGCGGACTTCGCCAGGTACTCCGCCCGCGTCTCGTCGCGCAGGTTCTCCGCGAGCTTGAGCGATACGCGTGAGCTGTAGCTGAAGTCGACGCCGATCGAGGTGAGGATGGCGATGGTGGTGAGGACCAGGATCAGCGCGACGCCGCGGTGTTGGATGGGAGCGGAGCGCATGGTCAGAAGTCCAAAGGCGTCGCGAGCGGCAGGGACGCCTGGGTGGACCAGGTCCGCTCCTTGCCCTGCTCGTCCTTGACCGTGATGGCGATCCGCACGCGCGGCGGCACCAGCGCTCCGCCCGTGCGCTCCGGGGAGTCGGACTGCCAATCGTCGCGCCACTCGCGGTCCCTGGGATCCCACGCCTGCACGGAGAAGCGCAGCACGTCTTCCGCCAATATGGCCTTCTCGCCGCCCCGATCGGACTCCTCGTCGATCTGCGGCTTCACCCGGCGGAAGAGCGACGTCCTGCCGGCGTCATCGCGCTCCAGCTTGTATTCGAACACCGCCTGATCGGATTCCTTGGCGTCCACGTGCAGGCGCTGGTGCGCGAAGGAGGTGAAGGTGAGCAGCGCCTCGCGCCGGCCGTCCCTCAGGCGGAAGAAGGTGGGCCGCTCCCTGAACCGCTTGTGATCGTAATGCTCGGAGAGGAACGTCATCGACACTTCGCGAGCGATGCGGTCGAGCGCGCCGCGCACCGTCTGATCGCGCTCTTCTGCAGTCTCCACGCGCCGCTTCAGGTTGTACGCCCCGTCGAAGCTCTTCCAGGTGAGCCCGCCGATCATCGCCAGCACGGCGATGGCGATCATCACTTCCAGCAGGGTGAAGCCGCGGCGGGTCATTGCTGCGTCCCCTGGCGCCCCGGAACGGGCGCGACGGGCTGTGGAGCGAGCGGGGCCTGCGGCTGCGGATTCGGCGTGAGCCCCACCGTCTGCGGCAGGATCACCACGATCTGCGAAGCCGAGACGCTGCGCTGGTTCTTGCCGTCCACCCAGCTCACCGTCAGCCGGATCTCCCGGACGCTCTTCTTCAGCGTCTCGATGAAGGTCTTCGCCTGCGTCTGCAGCACGCCGCCGAGGGGCCCGGCGAGCAGTCCCGCCACGCCTCCGGCACCCGGCGATCCCGTCGGCGATGGCGCCGGACCGCCGAGCAGGGACCCGGCGAGCGCCGTCGCCGCGCCGGCGATGCTGCCGCCCTTCGAGGTCCCGCCTTGGCCCTGGGCGGCCCCGCTCACCAGATTCATCAGCTGCGCCGGATCGAGTTGGACGTCGGGTCTGAGGATCTCCGCGCTCCAGGCGTAGCCGCCGGCGTCCTGGTCGGAGAAGTCGCCGTGCTTCTCGTCGTCGAAATCGGAGAAGCCGCTCTTCTGCAGGTCGTCCTCGACGTCCAGCATCTTGCCGCGCAGGAGAAGGGTCGCCTCGGTCGCGCGCCGCCCGTAGGCGTGCATCGCCACGGCGCCACCGTTCAGGCCCGAGATCGCCACCAGAGCGATGGCGAGGATGGCGAGCGAGATCATCACCTCCAGCAGCGTGAACCCGCGCTTCATCGGCGCTGCCCCGGCGCATCCTCCCGCTCGCCGACGACCTTCACCCTGCCCGTGAGCGGCGAGACCAGGAGCGAGTACACGTCGCCGCCCTGCGCCACGTGGATGGAAGCCTCTTCGGTGAGCCCGCTCGACCAGAAGTAGAGGAACGACTTTCCCGTGGTGTACCGCTCGGGCTGATGCTGCACCCAGACGTCGGTGAACTTCACCGACCCGCCCAGCTCCGTCTTGGGGACGTCCGCGGACGCCGTGAACGCGCTCTTGCCGGCCAGCTCGAGCCTTTCGCGGTCCTCTTCCGACATCGCCTCGCCTGGCTGGAGCAATTCCTCCCGGGAGGCGATCCGCGCCCCGTTCTGCGACCGTTCTCCCTCACGCGAGAGCCGCACGTTGGTCTTCGCGCACTCCGACCAGTAGGCGTTCGCGTCCAGATCGAGGACCAGGCGGCAGCTGTGCCCGCCGATGGCCGCACTGCCATACAGCGAGCGGATGGCGCCGGCGAGCTGACCGCTCTTCTGCCGCAGCTGCGCGCGCGTCACCGAGGACAGCGCGGGGACGGCGATCGCGAGCATCAGGGCCGCCAGCGCGAGGGCGACGCTGATCTCCACCAGCGTCATGCCGCGGTCTGGGTGCGCGCGCATTCCGATGCTACTTCCCCGCCGTCGAAGGCCCGGCGGTGTCGCCGCCGTGCACGGTGATGTCGTCGCCGCCCCCCTGCGCCTTGTCGGGGCCGAACGAGTACACGTCGTAGCCCTCGCCGGTGCGGAGGTAGGCGTAGTCCTTGCCCCACGGATCCTTGCGGATCTCGCGCACGTACTTGGGGAGCAGCTGCTGCAGCGAGTCCGGCCACTGCCCGGTGTCGACGTGGTAGAGATCGATGCTGTTCGACAGCGCTTGCAGATCGAGCTTTGCGGTCTTGACCTGCGCGTCCTTGAGCGACTGGAACACGTTGTAGCCGATCGCGCCCGCGATCAGCCCGAGGATGACCAGCACGACCATGATCTCGATCAGCGTCATGCCGCGGGCGGCCGCCTTGCCGGCCTTTCTCAGATGTCTTGCGAACATGGGAATCCTCTACTTGGGAACGAATGTGTTGAGCTGCATGATCGGCATGAGGATGGAGAAGACGATGAACGCCACGCCGCCGCCCATCGCCACGATCATCACGGGCTCGAGCAGGGAGGTGAGGGCGCCGACCCGCATCTCCACTTGGGCCTCATAGCTGCGGGCGACGTTCTGCAGCATCTCCTCCAGCTGCCCGCTGCGCTCGCCGATGGCGATCATGTGGTACACGAGCGGCGGAAACTGACCCGATCTGCGCAGCGGCGCCGCGATCGATTCGCCTTCCCGGATCGCGTCGCGGGCCTTGTCGATCACGTCCGCGAGCAGCGTGTTGCTGACGATGTTCTTGACGATGTCCATCGCCGTGAGCAGCGGCACGCCGCTCGCGAGCAGCGTCGCCAGCGTCTTGGCGAACCGCGAGAGGGAAAGCATGCGGATCAGCTCGCCGAAGACGGGAGCGCCGAGCTTGGTCCGATCCCACCAGGTGCGGCCGCGCGGCGTCCGCACGAACCGCCGCAGGCCGAACACCAGGGCCGGAACGGCGACGAGGACGACGTACCAGTAATCGCGCGCGAACGAGGACACGCCGATGAGGATGCGCGTCGTCCAGGGCAAGGTGACGTTCATGTCCTCGAAGATCTTGGTGACCTTCGGGATCACCACCACGAAGAGGATGCTGACGATGGCGATCCCGACCACCACCATGATCGCCGGATAGAGCATGGCGCCGATGATCTTGTTGCGCAGCTGCGCCTGCGATTCGGTGAAGTCGGCCAGGCGCACCAGCACCACATCCAGGGCGCCGGAGCTCTCGCCGGCGCGGATCATGTTGACGTAGAGCTCGGAGAAGACCTTCGGATGCTCGCGGAGCGCGTCGGCGAGCGAGGCGCCCTCGTTCACCTTCTGCTTCACCACGCCCATGATCCGCTTCAGGCGCGGCTGCTCGATCTGATCGACCAGCGCGGTGAGCGCGTCCACCAGCGGGATGCCCGCCGCGATCAGGGTGGCGAGCTGGCGGGTGGCGATGGCGAGGTCCTGCGTCGAAACGCCGGTGAAGCCCAGCATCGCCGGGATGTCGACCTCGCGCGCGAGCCCGGTCTTCTGCTCGCCGACCACCGCGCCGGCCTCGGCGGCGCGCGCATCGGTGAGATAGACGCCGTCCTTGCGGAGGACCTGGCGCAGCGCCTTGCTGCTCTCCGCATCGCGGATGCCCCGGACGTTCTTGCCCGCCTCGGTGAGGCCCGTGTACTCGAACACTGGCACGGCTCAGGCCATGTCCTCTTGCGTGACGCTGAGGACTTCCGCGACGCTGGTGACGCCGCCCATGACCTTCTGCGCGCCATCGTCCATCAGCGTGCGCATGCCCTTGCTGACCGCCTGCCGCTTGATGGTCCCGCTGTCGACGTTCTTGAGGGTGAGCTGGCGCAGCTCGTCGTCGAGAAGCATCATCTCGTAGATGCCGGTCCGGCCGCGGTATCCGGTGTTGTTGCACTCGGCGCAGCCGCCCGGCTTGTAGAGCATTCCCCCGCTGGTCTCGCGCACCTCCTCGGGCGTGAGCCCGATCTCCTTCAGCTCCTCCGGCGCGGGCAAGTAAGGGGCCCGGCAGTCCTTGCAGAGCACGCGCACCAGGCGCTGGGCGAGGATGCCGATCAGCGAGGAAGCGACGAGGAACGGCTCCACGCCCATGTCGACCAGGCGGGTGACGGCCCCGGCGGCGTCGTTGGTGTGGACGGTGGAGAACACCAGGTGTCCGGTGAGCGACGCCTGGATGGCGATCTCCGCGGTCTCCAGGTCGCGGATCTCTCCCACCATGATCACGTCGGGATCCTGGCGCAGGAAGCTGCGCAGCCCGTTCGCGAAGGTCAGATCGATCTTGGGGTTCACCGGAGTCTGGGAGATGCCCTGCAGCTGATACTCGACCGGATCCTCGATGGTCATGATGTTCAGATCGGGCCGGTTGATCCTGCTCAACGCCGCGTACAGCGTGGTGGTCTTTCCCGAGCCGGTCGGGCCGGTGACGAGGATGATCCCGTGCGACCGGTGGATCAGCGACTCCATGATGCGGAGCTGATCCTTGTCCATCCCGATCTCCACCAGGTCGAGCAGCACCGTGCTCTTGTCGAGAAGTCGCATCACCACCCGCTCGCCGAAGACGGTCGGAGTGGTGGAAAGGCGGATGTCGATGTCTCGCCCGGCGAGCTTCACGCGGATGCGGCCGTCCTGCGGCAGCCGCTTCTCGGCGATGTTCAGCCCGCCCATGATCTTCACGCGCGAGATGATGGAATTCTGGAACCGCTTGGGCGGCCGGATCACCTCCTGCAGCACGCCGTCGACGCGGAAGCGGACGCAGATGTCCTTCTCCTGCGGCTCGATGTGGATGTCGCTCGCGCGCTCCTTGGCGGCGCGGAAGAGGAGCGAGTTGACGAGGCGGATGATGGGCGCCTCGTCGCTCGAGTCGAGCAGGTCCTGCGGCTCCTCGAGCTCGTGCGCGACGGTGTCGAGGTCGCCCGCCTCCAGATCGCCCACCAGCTGCTCGGCCTCGTTGGCCGCGCGGTCGTAGACCGAGTTGATGCAGTCCAGGATCGACTGCGTGGGCACCAGCACCGGGGACACGGAGGCGCCGAGCAGCAGGCGCAGGCTGTCGACGGCGCCGGTGTCCATCGGATCCGCGATCGCCGCGACCACGAGATCGCCCTCGATCCGCAGCGGCAGCAGCCGGGCCTGCTTGGCGAAGTTGATCGGGACCTTCGAGATCAGCTCTTGCGAGACTTCCTCGGTCGCGACCCGCATCTGATAGGGCAGCTCGAGCTGCGCCGCCAGCGCTTTGAGCACCTGCTCCTCGGAGCAAGCCTTGAGCGAGACCAGGACTTCGCCCAGGCGGCCCCCGCGCTCGCCCTGCGCCGCCAGCGCCTCCTCCAGCTTCTCGCGCGTGACGGCGCCGTGCGCGAGCAGGATCTCGCCGATCCGCAGGCCTGCGAGGCCTCGGCCGGCGGGCTTGCGCGCGGGCGCTTCTGCGATGCCTTCCATTGGACTTCAACCTCCTGGATTCGGCTTCTCTTCCGGCGGCGTCGGCTCTTCCGGCGGCGACTGTTCGGGCTCCGGCGGCGCCTGCTGCTGCTCCTGGGGCACCTGTACGCCCGGCGCGGGCTCCTGCTTCGGCTCGGCTGGAAGGGGGGCAGGCGCCGGCGGCGCGGGGGCGAATCCGCCCTTGTCCAGCTCGGATGGAGCATAACGCTGGCCGGGCCGGATCACCCGCTCATCGGGACCGCCCGGACCGCCGTTCTCGTACCGATCCAGCTCCTGCTGCACACCCCGCCGCACGCGCGAGAGGGGGCCCGGCTTGCGGTCGTAGTCGATGGCGGTCTCGTACTTCGTCTCCTCGCCATAGAACCGCTTCACGAACTCCGCGCGCTCAGCCATCTTGCGCTCGAAGATGCGCCGGTAGTCGCTCTGATCGCGGATGATGTACGGGGTGAGGAACAGCAGGAGATTCGTCTTCGTCTTCTTGGTGGTCTCGCTGCGGAAGAGCCAGCCGAGGACCGGCAGCGATCCGAGCACCGGCACCTTCTGCACGTTGCGCAGGTTCCGCTCCTGGATCAGGCCGCCGAGGACGACGGTCTCCTGATCCTTCGCCACCACGGTGGTCTTGGCGGAGCGCTTGGAGGTGGTGGGCCCGAGCTGCTTGTCGACGCTGGCGATCTCCTCGGTCTGCTCGTCCACGTCGAGCCGGACGTAATCGCTCTCGTTGATCTGCGGCTTGATGCGCAGGCGCAGCTCGACATTCTGCCGCTGGATGGGAGCGTAGAGGGACCCGAGGCCGCCCAGGCCCAGCAGCGAAGCCTGGGCGGTGGTGGTGGTGGAGGTGGACCCCGTCAGCGAGGTGAGGGCGGAGGCGCTCGGCGCGTACGCGGCCTGGAAGGGGACGTTCTGGCCGACGGTGATCTCGCCTTCGGTGTTGTCGGTCATGATCACGTGCGGAGTGCTGATCACGTTCACGTCGCTCGAGCTCTGCAGGGCGTTGAGCAGGATGGCGAACGAAGGCAGCGAGACGTTCAGCCCGGGCACGGTGATGGGCGGTCCCTGCAGGCCGGCCAGGAAGCCGCCCAGCGATCCGAGCGAGGTCACGCCGCCGAGCGAGCTGAGCCCGCCGAGCTCGCTGCCGATCACCAGCGGAGCGTCGCCTTTCGCCCCGCGGAAGCTCACGTCGTTGAGGATGGTGCCGCCATGCGCCGACACGCCGACGTCCAGATCGGATTCCAGATTGACTTCCATGATCACCGCCTCGACGAACACCTGCCGGCGGCGGATGTCGAGGCGCTCGACCACCTTGACCAGGTTGCGGTAGTCGGCTTGCGAGGCGATCACCACCAGCGAGTTGGTGTTCTTGTCCGCGGTGATCTTCACCTCGCCGGCGAACAGGTCCGCGCTGACCGGCCCGGCCGGCGCGGCGAGTCCCCCGGGGGCTCCGGGCGGCCGCGCCGTGCCGCCCGCGGCGGTGGTGTGCCTCGCCGCCGCTCCCTGCGCGAGCGCTTGCAGCGTCGAGGCGATGTCCTCCGCCTTGGCATTCTCCAGGTAATAGACGTGAACTCCGCCTTCGCCGGCGGGAACGTCGAGTTGGCGGATCAGCTCCAGAACGCGCGAAAACGATCTGGCGCCGGCGATGACGATGAGCTTGTTCGTCCGCTCCTCCGGGATGATCTTCCCGATCTGCACCGGCCCCGTGGGGGCGGACGGGACCTGTCCCGGCGGCGGCACCGCGATGGGTTGTCCGGGCTGGACGACGGGCTCGGCGACGCCGAGCTGCCGCACCACCCCACCTTTCGGACCGGGCGCCTGGGCCTGGAAGATCTCGGTCAGCTTCTGCGCCAGCTCCTGTGCTCCCGCGTAGTGCACGGGGACGATGTGGATCTCCTCGGACCCGCCCGGCTGGTCGAGCTGCTGGACGAGTTTTTCCAGGCGGCGCATGTTGAGACCGAGGTCGCTGATCACCAGCGTGTCCGGCGGAAAGATCTGGAAATCGGAGTCGCGCGAGGTGAACTGGTTCAACACGTTGCGCATCTGGTCCGCTTCCACGTAGCGGAGCTTGAACAGCTTGGTCACCATCTGTTCGGTCGGCGGCGCTTCCTGGCCCCGCTCGAGGTAGATGGGGATGTTGGCGCGCGACGACTGCTTCTTCTCCACCAGTTTCCAGTACTTGCCCACCGGGTATACGGCCCAGTTGTTCGCGTCGAGGGCGGCGACGAACACGTTCCACACGTCCTCCGCGGGAATCGGGGAGTTCGAGAGGATGGTGATCTTCCCCGCCACGCGCTCCGGCAGGATGAAGTTGCGCTGCGTGAACTGGCTCACGAACTGGATCACTTCGGTGAGGTCCCGCTTGTCGAAGGACATCACCACCGTGCGCGCGCCGGTGCGGATCTCCTTCTTGTCCAGCGGAGCGATCGGGCCCGGCTCGGTCGCGCGCGTGGCCGCCGGCGGCGCGGGCTCGTCCCCAGGAGGCCGGGCCGGCTGCGCGGGTTGGGACGGGGGCGTGCGCGGCGGTGCCAGTTGACCGGGACGGCGCGGCGGCTGCGGCTGCGCGCCCGGTGCAGGTGCGGCGACGAGCGCCGCGGCCAGCGAGAGCAGGGAAGCCCAGCGCGCGTGGTGCACGAGATTCTCCCGGTTCATTCGATGGAGTAGGTCTTGCGCAAGGTCTCGCCGCGGCGCTCGATCTCGATCTCGATCCTGCTCGCGTCGCGCAGCTTCTGGTAGATCTCCAGCGCCTTGTCCGGGCTGTTCATCTCGTAGCCGTTGATGCGCCGGATTACGTCGCCGTTCTGCACCCCGATCTTGGCGTACAGCGAGTCGGGGACGATCGAGAACAACTTGAAGCCGTTGGCCACGCCGTTCTTGAACGAGGGCACGATCCTCGCCTTGGTCGCGAGGTCGGAGAGATTGGTGAGCGCGTTGTTGATCTCGCTGCGCGCCACCACGTACTGGTTCTCGGAGAGCTGCTTGACGCCCTCGCCGCCGGACGCCTGCGGTACACCGCCCGGCACGGGGATCGGCGTCACTCCCAGATTCGGCGGGGCGGCCGCGCTGTTGTCGATGTATTCGTTGGAGCCGTCGTTGTCGAGGAGCGCGCGCTCTTTCTCGATGCCGTAGATCCGCGCCCCCTGGTACTTGTCGCCCATCGCGTAGACCTGGGTCTCGTTCAGGTCCGGGTTGGTGATCTGGCACAGGGAGTAGCGTTTCGGCTCCGCGATCGCGGTGCCCACCAGCGTCCCGTGCAGCGAAGAGCGCACGGGTACGGGGTTCCACTTCCCGCGCTGCGGCGGCGCAGGCTCCGACCCGGCCGGAGCCGGCTTCGGAAGGGGGACGTCGAACAGCTTCGCCACCCTTTCCGCGTCGAGCTCCACGCGCTGGGGCTGGGCCGCGGCTTGCGGCGCAGCGCCGGCCTGCTGCACCAGGGCCGGCCTCGGGGCGATGGCCGCGGCGGCGATCGTGTTCACCGTGCGCGCCGCGAGGTAGGCGCCGATCAGCACCGCGAGCGCGTCGAGCGCCCACGAGTATCTCTGGAGGACGAGCTCCACACGAGCCGGAGCAGCAAGCACCATGCCACCGGATTCCCTGCGGTAATGCAGCCGCTCGGAACGGCCGCAAGGGGGTCGAGCGACAACATGGCAAGCCGACGTTCCGCCCCGCTGACATTTTGTCAGGACGGCTCCCGCAGCGCGAGAGCGGAGGCGACGACCTTTCCGTTCCGCGGAACACGCCGCGGTCCGCCGCGCTCTACTCCTTTTCCCGATCGAGCTTGCGGTAGATGGTCCTCGCGGCGATCCCGAGTAGCTGTGCGGCGAGGTTCTTGTCGCCCTTGGTCTGCCGCAGCGTCTCGCGGATGACGCGGAGCTCGATCTCCTCCATCGTCGTTCCCAGGGGGACCGTCAGCGTGCGTCCTTCGAGGGCGGCGCCGACGCCGGCCGCGCGCCCGCCGCCGCCGCTGCCCACCGACTCCGGCAAGTCGTCGACGTCGATCTGCGCGCCCCGCGACAGGACCACCGCGCGCTCGATCGCGTGCTCCAGCTCGCGCACGTTTCCGGGCCACGGATACGCCTCCAGCGCGGAGAGCGCGGCGCGGGTGAGTCTGCCGATCGGCTTTCCGTTCTTCGCCGCGTAGTGCGCCATGAAATGATCGGCGAGCAGCGGAATGTCCTCGATGCGATCGCGCAGAGGGGGCAGCACCACCTGGATGACGTTCAGGCGATAGTAGAGATCCTCGCGGAACTTCCCTTCACGCACGCGCGCGGAGAGATCCTGATTCGTCGCGGCGACCACCCGGCAGTCCACCTTCACCGTTCCGCTTCCGCCCAGGCGCTCGATCTCGCCTTCCTGCAGGAAGCGGAGCAGCTTCACCTGCACGGAAGCCGTCAGCTCGCCGACCTCGTCGAGGAACAGGCTGCCGCCCTGTGCGCGCTCGATGCGGCCCTCCTTGCGTTGGACCGCGCCGGTGAACGCGCCGCGCTCGTATCCGAACAGCTCCGACTCCAGGATCGTCTCCGGAATCGCGGCGCAGTTGATGGGCACGAAAGGACCCGGGGAGCGAGGCGAATGCTCGTGCAGCGCGCGCGCGAACAGCTCCTTGCCGGTACCGCTCTCGCCCAGCAGCAGCACCGTGGCCGAAGAAGGGGCGGCCTGCCGGATGATGTCGAGCGTGGCGCGCAGCGAAGGGCTCTGACCGACGATGGGCTGCTCCGCCCCGGCGAGGCGCGCCCGAAGTTGCTTGTTCTCGAGCACCAGGCGGCGCTTGTCGATGGCCTGCTGCACGCTCTTGAGGACTGCATGGCGCTTGAGCGGCTTGGTGAGGAAGTCGTACGCGCCGTCCTTCATCGCCGCGACGGCTGCCTCGACCGTGCCGTACGCGGTCATGAGGACCACTTCCGCGTCGGGCGCGACGGCCCGCACCGCGCGCAGCAGCTCCTGCCCGCTCATCGCCGGCATCATCAGATCGGTGAGCACCACGTCGACCGGTTCGGCGCGCAGCGCGTCCACCGCCTCCTGGCCGCTGCAGGCGAGGAGGATGCGATAACCCTCGCGCGCGAAGATCCGCTCGAGCGAGTCCAGGTTCGCCTGCTCGTCGTCGACGACGAGGATGGTGCCGCGGCTCTCCACGAGGAGACTATAGCCTCTGCGGCGCTCGATTCATTCGCCGAACAGCGCCTCGACGAATTCGTGCGCGTCGAACTCCTTCAGGTCCGCCACCTTCTCGCCGACCCCCACGTAGCGGACCGGGATCTTGAGAGCGTCGCAGATTCCGATGATCACGCCGCCTTTCGCAGTTCCGTCCAGCTTGGTGAGCACGAATCCGGTGACGCCGAGCGCGTCGTGGAACTGGCGCGCCTGCTGGATCGCGTTCTGGCCGGTGGTCGCGTCGACGACCAGCAGCACCTCGTGCGGCGCGCTCTCCTGCGCCTTGGCCAGCGTGCGCTTCAGTCGCTTCAGCTCGTCCATGAGGTTCGCCTTGGTGTGCAGGCGGCCGGCGGTGTCGCAGAGGACCACGTCGAGGCCCTCGCCGCGGGCGCGCGCGACTGCGTCGAACAGGACTGCGCCCGGGTCGGAGCCGTCCTTCCCGCGCACGATCGGGACCTGCGCGCGATCCGCCCAGACGTCGAGCTGCTCGCCGGCGGCGGCGCGAAAGGTATCGCCCGCGCCGAGGATCACCGATCTTCCCGCCGCCTTCAGTTTGGCGGCGAGCTTTCCCACGGTGGTGGTCTTTCCCGTTCCGTTCACTCCCACCACCATCACCACTTGCGGCGGCGGTGCCTCGGGCAGACCCCCGTGGGCGCCCGATGCCTGCGAGAGGATGCGTTCGATCTCCTCCCGCAGGGCCGATTTGACCTTTCCCAGGTCGGAGAGCTCGCGCCGCTTGAGCCGCTCGCGCACGCTGTCGAGCAATGCCGTCGCCGTGTGCACGCCGACGTCGGCGGAGAAGAGGATCTCCTCCAGCTCCGAGAGCGCGGCGTCGTCCAGCTCCTTGCTCGCGCCGATGAACGCGTTCAGGCGGGCCATGAAGCCGCCGCGGGTCCTCGCCAGACCCTCCGCGAGCGTGCGGCCCCCTTCCTGCTCCGCCAGCCTGCGGCGCGCCTCCTCCTGGGCCCGGCGCTCGGCTTCGAGGCGCGCCTGCTCCTCGGCGCGGGCCCGCGCCTCCGCTTCTTCGCGCGCCGCCGCCTCCGCCAGCCGCCGCGCCTTCTCCTGCGCTTCGTCGGCCTTGCGGTGCTCGTACTCCGCGCGCCGTCGCAGGTCGGCGACCTCGCGTTCGTAGCGCTGGAGTTCCGCCCGCGCCGCGGAGGAACCGGGCTCGCGCGCCACCGCCTCGCGCGCCACCCGCAGCTGCTCCTCGGCCTCACTCAGCTCTTCCCTGGCGCGCTGCTCCCGCGCCACGCGCTCGACCGGCGCCGCGACCACCGGAGCGGTGATCCGCGGCAGTTCGATCGTCTCCCGCTGCTCCGCCTGCGGAACCTGTTTCGCGAGCCTCGCGCGGCGCGACACGAACGCGCGCGCGAGGAGGGCCACGATCAGCGCCGCGAGCACGAGGACGACGGCGGCGGCAGCGATGTGGGTGGTTTCCAGGGCGAGCAGCACGGGGCTGCGCAGATCGCTCAGGAAGGGGGAAAAAGCAAGGACGCGCTCACTCCGGCAGCGTCGGTGGGGCCTTCGTGCTCACGGCATCGAGCGGTAGCGGCCTGGGAGCGCCGGGCTGCGAGGCGACCGCCGTGGCGTGCCACTTGCGCCTGCTGCCGGTGTCGATGCCGCACTTCGTCGCCGGGGGATCGCAGGCGACGACCTGGTAGAAGATCGCGCCCTCTTCCTGCGGCGGCAGCTCGGCCTTGTATCCGCCCCAGCCGCCGGTCTCGTCCCTGGCCATGTCGGTGAGCTGGTCCTGCCCGTCGTTGCCGCGCCAGAGGACCGCGACCCGGTCGGGCATCTCGCCGTTGTCACTCGGCGGCACTACCTGCGCCCGCAGGATGATCGGCTGGCCCGGCGCGACGCGCGCCGGCGGATTGTCGGTGAAGATGAAGGGCCCCGACGGCTTTTCCGGCGCGGCAACCCCCGACGGCTTCTCCGGCGTGGCGACCACCTGCGTGGGCCCCACCGCGGGCGCCGCGGCGGCGGTCTTGAACGTGATCACGTACGGCGCTTTGCCGTCGCCCTGCCGGGTCATCTGTCCCGCCTGGTTCTTCGCGGCGATGAAGTATTCCACGCTGCCGTGCGCCATGGCGCCGGGAATCTGCGCCTCCCAGCTGTCCCCCTCGGTGCGCGTGAGCGGCGTGTTGATGAAGGTGGTGGTCCCCTGCGGCCGCGCCTGCAGCACCGCGACCGCCACCGGCGACTCGCTCCGGATCTTCATGCGCACCGTGAAGTCGCGCCCCTCCGGCGGCTGCGCCGTGGGCTTGCTGTGCTCGATGGCCGGCGGCTGCGGGACAGTGGCGGCAGCGCGCTCGCGCGGCCGCTTCGGCACGCGCGGTTTCCTCGGCGGAACCTCGCTGCGGGAGACGGCCTTGTCGTCGACGGCGGCACCGCCCACGGCCACCGCCTTCGCGGAGGTGCCGTAGGTCGCCGGACCGTTGCCGAGCAGATCGCTCGCCTCGATCCAGTACTCGGTGTCCGGGCCGCCCGGGAAGCTCGTCCGGAAGACGTCGTCGAAGTCGTTCTTCACCATCGGCGAGTCTTCCACCCTGCCCCTGGGCGCGCGGTGATGGCAGACGGCGGAAAGCACGCCGGTCTCGTCGGTGATCCGCGCCTCGACGTGGACCTGGCCGCCTTTCGCGCCCGCGCGCACTTCGGAGATCTGCGGCGCCTTCGTGTCGTCCGCCCGCACCGAGAGGGCGAGGCACAGCGCGATCATTCCCATGCCCGTCGAGATGCGCATGCGCCAAGACTACCCCACGTCGCGGGGAGATCAACGCGGGGATCCTCAAAAGCCGGCGGCACGGAACAGCCCCCTGCGATCCAGCGCAGGGGACCGCGGTCTACGCCGCCGCGGTTGCGCCCTGGTGTGACAGCTTGACGGAGACCGTCTTCGAGATGCCGGGCTCTTCCATGGTGACGCCGTAGAGCGAGTCGGCGACCTCCATGGTGCGCTTGTTGTGGGTGATGACGATGAACTGCGAGCTGCGGCTCATCTCCCGCACCATCTCGTTGTAGCGGCCGACGTTCGCCTCATCGAGCGGAGCGTCCACCTCGTCGAGCAGGCAGAAGGGAGTGGGCTTGATGAGGAAGATGGCGAAGATCAGCGAGACCGCCGTCAACGCCTTCTCTCCGCCCGAGAGCAGGTTCACGGAGGCGAGCTTCTTCCCCGGCGGCTGGGCGACGATCTCCACGCCCGGCTCGGCCGACGGATTCGCCGGGTCCTCGACGAGTTGCAGCTCGGCGGTGCCCCCGCGGAACAGCCTGGGAAACACCTGCTGGAAGCGGTCGTTGATGAGCTGGAACGTCTCCCGGAAGCGCTCCTTCGACGCCCGATCGATCCGCGCGATGGCCGAGCGCAGCTTGGCGATGCTCTCCTCCAGGTCCGCCTTCTGGGAGGAGAGAAACGCGAAACGCTCGCCCACCTCGCGCGCTTCATCGATGGCGGTGAGCGAAACCTCGCCGAGCGCGTCGATCTTCTCGCGCAGGGAGTGCATCTGCTCCTCCGCCCGCGAGACCTCGAGCTGCAGCGCCGCCTCGCGGCGCGCCACCGCGACCTCGGCAAGCTCCATCAGGTGCCGCTCGCGGACCTGCTGCTCGAGGTGAGTCAGCTCGAGCCGGGTGCCCTGCACCGCCAGCTCCGCCTTGCCCCTGCGTTCTCCGATGGTGCGGGCCTCCTCGCGGGCCTGCCGCACCTGCTCGTCGCCGCCGCGCAGCCGCTCCTGGGCCTGGTCGTACTGCGCGCGCGCCCGGCCCAACTCCTGGCGCAGCCGCTCGGACTCGGCGAGGAGCTGGCGGAGCTCCTGTTGGCAGACCTCCGCTTTCGCCTGCAGGGCGGCGTCCCGCTCCTTGCCCTGGGCGATCTCGGCCTGCAGCTTCTCGCGTCGGGACTCCACCTCGGATCTCTGCTCCTGCGTGCGCTGCACCGAGCGCGCGAGGCCCTCCCGGCGTTCCGCAAGCGCCGCGGCGCTCACCTTGGCCTTGGTGACTTCGGCCTGCACGGATTCGGCGCGTTCCCGCGCCCGCAAGAGATCGCCCTGCATGGCGCGAAGGCGGGCCTCCCGCTCGCTCTGCTCGCCCTCGCCGGCGGCGACGGCATCGCGCGACGTCTGCTCTTCGCGCGCCACCTCGCTCATCGCGCTCTCCAGCTGCTCGGTCTCGTGGTGGAGCACCTGATCGCGCTGCGCGATGCGCGTGAGGTCTTCCTGCAGCCGGGCCACGTCGCGCTCCAGGCGCAGCTGGGAGAGCTCCTCCTCGCGCTCCTCGTGCACGAGCCGCTTCACCTGGGTATCGGTCGCCTGCAGGCGCGCGGACAGCTGCTGGAGGCGGTCGGTGGCCAGATGCAGCCGCCCCTCCAGGTCCTGGACCGTCTCGGCCAGCTCCTGCACCTCCCGTCGCTTGTGCAAGAGCCCGTCGGCGACCCCTTCCAGCGCTCCGCCGGAGACGACACCCTCCTTGTCCACCACCTCGCCGTCGGCGGAGACGAAGGTCCGCTCTCCCGGGTTGCGCGCCCAGAGCGAGAGCGCGGCGGCGAGAGTGTCGCAGAGGAAGACGTCCGCGAGCAGGTAGTTGCGCAGCCGATCGTGCTCGGGGGCGCAGCCCACCACGTCGACGGCGCGAACGGTGTCCTCGGGCGCGGGGAGATCGGCGGCTTCGGGGACCAGCGGGAGCTGCTCCATCTCCGTGAGCGGAACGAAGGAAGCGCGCCCCTGCGCAGCCTTGCGCAGGTAGTCGACCGCCTTGAGGCCGGCGGCGTGGCTCTCGACCAGCACGAGCTGGAGGCGCTCCCCGAGCACGGCCTCGATGGCCCGCTCGTAACGAGGCTCGACCCGGAGCACGTCCGCGACCAGGCCATAGACGCCGTCGCGCCGCCGCTCCTCCTCCTCGCGCAGCATGATGGCCTTGACGCCCCGGCCGTACCCTTCGAAGTTCTTCTGCAGCTCGAGCAGCGAGGTGAGGCGGCTGCGCCGGTCGGCCAGCTCTTCGCGAAGCTTGATCAAGAGCGCCTCGGTCTCGCGCTGTTCGGCGCGTCCCGCGGTCAGCTCGGCCTCGGCGGCGACCTTGTGCTGGTGCAGCTCGCGGCGCTTCACTTCCGTCGCGGCCAGCTTCTGGGCCAGCTCGTCGCGCTGGCGCGCGATCTCCTGCGCCCGCGCCTCCAGCTGCTCCTTCTCGGATACCGTCTTCTGCAGCCGCGCCGAAAGCTCCGTCCGGCGCCGCTCGAGATTGACCAGGTTCGTCCGGTGATTCGCGAGCTTGGTGAGCACGCTGACCGCCTGGTGACGCTCTCCTTCCACCGCATGCTGGGCGTCGTGGATCTCCTTGAGCGCGGACTGCAGGGACTCCTCGGCCTGCCTCTGCTTCGCCTCGTCCTCGGCGGAAGCGTCGGCGAGCTTCTGCTGCTCGAGCCGCAGCTCCTCTTCCTCGCGGCCGAGATGGGCCAGCCGCACACCCAGCAGGGAGACTTCCTCCTCGTGCTGCGCTTGCCGCCCGGCGATGGTCTCGCGTTCCCGTTTCGCGAACTCCATCTCCTGCTCGGAGAGACGCAGCTGCTTGTCGATGCGGTGCGAGTGCTCCGCCAGCTGCTGCACCTTCTTCTCGTCCTCGAGCAGCTGAAGCCGTTCCGCCGAGAGGCTGGCTTCCAGGCGCGCGGCATGCGCGAGCGCCACCTTCTCCGCCTCGCCGGCCTCGTCCAGCTCCTTCGCTTGCGCCGACTCGGTCTCGCGCAGCCCGACGTACTGGCGGCAGGCGGCGAGCAGCTCGAGCTCGCGCAGCTCGCCGCGCAGCTCGCGGAATTTCTCGGCCTTCTTCGCCGCGCGCTCGAGAGACTGCAGCCGCTTGCCCACCTCGCCCACGACGTCGGAAAGGCGGAGCAGGTTCTGCTCGGTGGCCTCGAGCTTTCGTTCCGCTTGCTTGCGCCGCGCCTTGTACTTGGTGACTCCGGCCGCCTCCTCGATGAACGCCCGCCGGTCCTCGGGCTTGGCGCTGACGATGAGGCCGATGCGGCCCTGCTCGATGATCGAGTACGCGCGCGTGCCGACACCGGTCCCGAGGAACAGCTCGGTGATGTCCATCAGCCGGCAGGCCGTCTTGTTGATCTCGTACTCGCTGTCGCCGTTGCGGAACAGCCGCCGCGTGACCGTGATCTCTCCGAATCCGGCGTATTGCGGCGGCACCAGCCGGCCGTCGTTCTGGAAGGTCAGCGAGACCTCCGCCATCCCGGTGGCGGGCCGCGATTCCGACCCGGAGAAGATCACGTCCTCCATCGCGCGGCCGCGCAGGTGCTTCGCGCTCTGCTCGCCCATCGCCCAGCGGACGGCATCCACCACGTTGCTCTTTCCGCATCCGTTGGGGCCCACCACGCCGGTGATGCCATCGTCGAAGGAGAAGACCACGCGGTCGGCGAAGGACTTGAAGCCGGAGATCTCCAGGCGCCGGATTTTCATCGCATCGCAGGTCAACACGATCGCCCGCGATTCTCAAGCTTGATTCTACTGCGCGAGCTGTGCCTCTACGGCCGGGAGAGGTGGGCGCTGCTCGCGTCGCAGAACCGCAGCGGCTCGCCGGCCCAGGGTCCGGCGTAGTCCACGCCGATCCGCGGGCCTCGAGCGATGCGCGGGCGGCCGCGCCTCGGCAGCACGATCAACTCCCCGTCCGGCTCGCAGAGATCGGACCGGTTGTGGGCGGGCTTCACTCCGAACGCCTTGCAGAGGTTGCCCGGGCCCCGGGCGCTCGCGTGCAGCCAGGGGAGCGAATCTGGCACCGGCTCCGCCGCCCGGATCAGCACCGCGTTCGCGTCGCTCCCCGGCCCGCAGACGCAGTTGAGCATCTGGTGGATCCCGTAGATCAGATACACGTAGGCGTGCCCCGGCTCGCCGTACATCACGTTCGTGCGCGCCGTCCGGCCCGCTCGGGCATGGCAGGCGAGATCGTGCTCGCCGACGTACGCTTCCGTCTCGACGATCCGTCCCATCACCCACCCGCCCCGAACGCGGCGGGCCAGGACGCACCCGAGCAGGGCCGGGGCGACCTTGACCGCGTTGCGGTCGTAGAAGCTGCGCGGGAGCGGTTCCACCGGCCAATGGTAGACTCCCTGTCATGGCGCCGCAGCTTCGACTCGTCTCGCCAGAGCGCGGACCCGAGCCGCTCGCCTCCTTCCGCGCCGACGCCCGCTTGCGCCTGTGGGGCGCCGGCCTCTGCGCCTGCGGCGCCATCGCCATGACGGCGGCCGGGTACCACCGCACGCTGTCCGCCCTCCTCGCCGGACCGGTCGCCGCCGCGTTCGTCCTCTGGTCGCTCTACCTGCTCGCGACGTTCACCGTGCGCAGGGCCGTCCGATACACCCTCACTCCGCAGCGGCTGGAGGTCGAGCGCGGCATCTCTGGCGGGTGCGCGACGTCATGCTGGACCAGACGCTGCTCGAACGCGTGCGGGGCGTCGGCCGGATCACCGTGCTCTCGACCGACCAGCTCGAACCGGAGCTTCTGGTCGGACCGGTCGCCTCCGCGAGGCCGCTCTACGACCGCCTTCGCGACGCGGTGGCTGTGGCCCGCAAGGAAGCCAGGGTCGTTCCCCTCGGGTAGCTCACTCCAGCGCTTGCCGCAGGTCGGAGGTCAGATCCTCCGGATCCTCGAGGCCGACGCTCATGCGCACCATCCCTTCGTCGACTCCCGCGCGGCGCAGTTCCTCGGCGCTGTACCCGGTGTGGCTGAAGAGGATGGGCAGGCTGGTGAGCGTCTCCGGACCTCCCAGGCTGGCGGCGCGGGCGATCAGCTTCAACCGGTCCCAGAACCTGAACGCTTTCTCCCGTGTCCCAACGGAGAACGTCACCATCCCGCCGAAGCCGTTCATCTGGCGCTGCGCCAGATCGTGATCTCCTCGGCATTCAAGGCCCGCGCCCGCGGAAAAGAAAAAAGCCCCCGGACGCCATGTCCGGGGGCGGCGAAAATTGAAGCGCTTCGGTGCCGGGTTGGCGGGGGGTACCAGTGGCCCGGCGTGCGAACGCCTCGTCATATGGGAGGAGCAGCATCCGTGCCACGGGCTGCCCCGCGATTTTCCACACGAATTACAGATGCGCACATGTTCGCGGCATTGCAGATCTGCAATGCCCGATTGCAATCGCGCCAGCGGTCTCTATTTCGCCGAGACGAGCTGTTCGAATTCGGGGGCTCCCTTGAGCCCATCGAACATCGGATCGGCAGCGAGCCAGCTCCTGACTTTCGCGGGCTCCTTCTCCAGCGCCTTGCGCAGCGCGGTGAGCGCATCCGCGCGCCGGTCCCAAAGCGAGTAGAGAGCGGCGACGTTGTAGTTCAGCAGGACGTCGTCGGGATTCAGCTCCCGCGCCTTGGCGTAGCAGCGCTCGGCCTCCTGGTAGAAGCCCTTCTGGGCATAAGAGATGCCCAGGTCGAGCCAGCCCTCGTAATTCTCCGGCTCGAGACGCACGACCTCGTTCAGCAGCGCGATCGCCCCCCGGTAGTCGCCTTCGTCCATCAGCATGGCGGCGAGCTCATGGCGGGCAAGCGGATCCTGGGGATCGAGCTCGATGGCCGCCTTGAACTCCGACTTGGCTTCCTCTCGCTGATCGAGGTCGGCGTACGTCATCCCGAGATTCAGATGCGCGTCGGGGTACTCCGGGTCGAGCTCGATCGCGTCCTTGTACTGCTCGATGGCCATGTCGTGGGCGTGCGTCGCGAGAAAGCACGCCAGGTTGTAGTGCGCCGTCGGGCTGTCGGGCTCCAGCTTGAGCGCGGTGAGGTACTCCTCCATCGCCTGCGCGAAGAGCTTCTTCTCCGAGTAGACCGTCGCGAGGTTGTCGTGAGCGTGCGCGGAGGTGGGATCGAGCTCGATGGCCTTCTTGAACTCCTTGATCGCTTCGTCGAGCCAGCCGCGGTCGGCCAACTCGATCCCGCGGGAGTTGTGCTCATCGGACCGGACGATTTTGTCCTGGCCCTTGGTGTCGCGACCCATGTTCCTCAGATAACACGAAAGGAGGTCCCCGGCCCTCTGTCGGCGACGCCCCGAGGGGCGGAAGACGGACCCGCCAACCGGCCGAAAAGCGCGGGCGTCACGAAGCGCGCGGCGGCCGGGGCTAGTCTCCGGACGCCGCGTTGTACTTACCGAAATTCTTGAGGTTTTTGCTCGCCTTCACGGTGGCCTTCCGGGCGGTATTCGACGCCTGGTTGCCCGCCAGGCTGTCGGTGGTGCCGCTGAACAGCTCGCGGATGTCGCGCCCGAACACGGTCACCACTCCGATGGCGGCGACGGCGACGAGCGCGACGATGATCAGGTATTCGCTCAGGCCCTGGCCGGACTCCGAACAGAGCAGGTTGCGGACGAATCGGCGCATGCACGCTCCCTTGGTTCAATCGTCAGCGTACCTCCAAAGCAGCACCGGCGCATCGGTCGGCGATCGGACGTTCGGGCGCACAAGTGGCGGCCGCATCGGCGCCTGCGGATAATTGCTTGCGTGCGCGTGAGGAAGATCGAGCAGATCTGCGAGGAGCTGGCTCGCACTGTGGGAGCGGCGACCGACTCCTGCATCGTCGCCTGGGACGAGAGCTCCTCCCCGCGGATCGTCTTCGCCACCGGCCACACGCAGGAGGTGCTGTTCGCCAAGGCGGGGGAGCTCGTCGGACGGCCCGCCGGCGCGCTGTTCTCCGGCGGCGAGCGGGCCGCCAGGGACCTCGCCGCGATCTGCTCGAACGTGCCCGCGGCCGAGCAGCGGCCGATGATTCGCGGAGGCCAGCCGTTCGCGGCGCAGTTGCTGCTGCGCGGGGTGAACGGAGGCGCCGTCGCGTTGGTGCGCGATCTCACCGCCGGCCACCAGCAGGCGGACGCGGCGCTGCGCGCGGAAGACCTCGCGCGCTTCGCGTCGCTCGTCGCGCACGAGATCCGCAATCCGCTCAGCGCGGTGAAGATCGCGCTTCAGACCCTCGAGCGGCATGGCACGCTGGCGCAAAACGATCTGCGCCGCACCTCCATCGCGCTGCGCGAGGTGCTGAACATCGAGCTCCTCCTCAACGAGGTGCTCGAGTTCGCCCGCCCGCCGTCGCTGTCGCTCGTTCCCGCCGACCCCCGCCCCGCCGTGGAGGAGGCGGTCGCGGGCGTCGAGGCGGAATGGTCGGCGCGGGGGGTCACCTTCACCCGCAAGCGGCCGGAGCGGATGTCGCCCGCCGCGCTCGACCCGGTCCGGGTCCGGACCGCGGTGAAGATCCTCTGCCGGCAGGCGGCCGTCGCCACGGAGGACGCGGGCGGCGGCGCGGTGGAGGTGGCGATGCGGCAACTTCCGGAAGGATGGGAGCTTTCCGTCGCCGACCCGGGGCAGACACTCTCGCCGGAGCTGCGGGAGAAGGCCTTCGTCCCCTTCACACCCCAGCGCGCGCGCGGCAGCGGCCTCGGCCTCGCGGTGGTTGCGCGCATCGCCCGCGAGCACCGGGGAGAAGTCCGCCTCGAGGAGCGTCCGGGTGGCGGAAATGTTATTTCAATGACGTTCTCCGCCTGACCCAAATGGACCGAATCCTGATCGTCGATGACGACCGGTCGATCCGGGAGCTCCTCTCCATGCACTTGGAGGAGCGCGGATTCGGCGTGATGTCAGCCGCCACGGGCGCCGAAGGGTTCCGTCTGGCGGCCGAGGCGTCGCCGGCGGCGATCGTCCTCGACATGCGCCTGCCCGACGCATCCGGCATCGATCTCATCCCCGAGCTGAAGAAGCGGGCGGCGGAAGCGCCTGTACTGATGATCACCGCCCACCACGACATGGCGAGCACCATCCTCGCCATGAAGGCGGGCGCGTTCGACTACATCCACAAGCCGATCGACATCCAGGCCTTCGACGTCGCGCTCGATCGGGCCCTGGAGGTGCGCCGGCTGTCGAAGGGGACCGATTACCTCTCGGTGGAGGGCGGCGGCGCGTTCAAGATGGACGACATCGTCGGCTCCTCGCCGCCGATGCAGCAGCTGTTCAAGGACGTGGGCCGCGTCGCGGCCTCGCGCGCCACCGTGCTGATCCAGGGGGAGAGCGGCACCGGCAAGGAGCTGATCGCCCGCGTCATCCACAGCTATTCCGCCCCGCAGAAGCCCTTCATCGGCATCGACTGCTCGGCCATCGTCGACACGCTGCTCGAATCCGAGCTGTTCGGCCACGAGAAAGGCGCCTTCACCGGGGCGGTGCAGACGAAGCCGGGCAAGTTCGAGCTCGCCGAGGAAGGCAGCATCTTCCTCGACGAGATCGGCGAGCTGTCGCAGAACCTGCAGGCCAAGCTGCTGCGCGTCCTGCAGGAGCGCGAGGTCGAGCGGGTGGGCGGGGTGCGACGCATCCCGATCCGCGCCCGCATCCTCGCGGCCACCAACCGCGATCTCGCCGAGGAGATGCGCACCGGCCGGTTTCGCGAGGACCTCTACCAGCGGCTCAAGGTGGTGACGCTCCGCCTGCCGCCGCTTCGCGAGCGGGCCAAGGACATTCCTCTTCTCGTCGAGCACCTGCTGGTCAAGATCAACCAGCGACTGCACAAGAACCTGCGGCGTGTGCCGCGCGAGGTGATCGAGAAGCTGCAGAGGCGCCCATGGCCGGGGAACGTGCGCGAGTTGGAGAACGTCCTCACCCGCGCCGCGGTGCTCTCGCAGGGGGACATGCTCCTGCAGGAGCACCTGGTCGATCAGGGCGGCATTCCCCGTTCGGAGGCCCGACCGCTGCCCAGCGCGGTGGACGGACGGGTCGCCACCCTGGATGAGGTGGAGCGCGACCACATCGTGCGCGTCTGGACGCTCGCGAAGGGCCACAAAGGCAAGACGTGTCAAATGCTCGGTATTTCCCGGCCGACCCTGGAACGTAAGTTGAAAAAGTACGGTATCGCTGGCGAAGCTGATTGAACGTTTCGTTCTGTCAATTCTACGTTCCGTCTGAACGATCCGTTCAAGCGCACGGCTGCCGGGAGTGTGAACTACCGTTCACTGGCCTGATTTTACGTATCTTTGATTTGTATGTGCTGCTTGGCACGGCTGGTGCTCCAACAGGCGGGCGACACCCCTTTCGCCTGGAGCAACAGCATGCGTCCCCTCACGACGGATCCTCGCTTCCAACCCCAGTTCCAGCCCCTCGCTTCCCCGAGCCTTCCGCCCGCCGACGTCGTCGACTTCCGCGGCTACTTCAAAGTAGAGACGTTCGGGCACGGCGCCGTCATCTACCGGCCCGGGCTGCCCGCGGACAAGGTCTACCTCCTGCGGTCGGGCCGCGTCCGGCTGCTGCGGCAGGGGAAGGGCAAGAGCCGTTCGGTCCTATCGATCCTGAAACCAGGCGATCTGTTCGGCGAAGTGCTTCGCCCTGAAGGCTCCTTGATGGAGGAGCTGTCAGTCTCCTCCGGCAAGTGCGAGGTGTGGAGCATCGAAGGCCGCGATTTCCGCGCGCTGCTCGAGGCGCGGCCGGCGTTAGCGGTCGACGTGATCCGCGCGCTCAATGAGCGGGTGCGCCAGCTGCGGCAGCGGGTGCTCGGGCTGACGAGGAAGGACGTTCCCGCCCGGCTCGCCGAGATGCTGATCTCCCTCGCGCAAGCGCACGGGGAGCGCATCGCTCCCGGGAACGAGCTGTGCCTGCACGGGATCACCCAGCAGGATCTGGCCGATCTCGTCGGCGCCTCGCGCTCGTTCGTTTCCACCTTGATCAACAAGATGAAGCGGGACGGGCTGCTGGCGAACCAGGGGCGGCTTCTGGTCCTGCGGGACGAGGAGGGCCTGAACCGCGTAGCTGCCCGCGAGAAGTGATCGCGGCGGGCGGTGGCGGCCGCCTACGGTCGAGTCTCCCCCCCTTGCCCGCGCCGACCGCCGCCGCCGTTTTTCGTGTCTCCGGCGACGCCGTGACGTGCTCCGCGCCGGCGCCACGGCGTTCGATCAAAAGAGACGAGGCTACGCTTTCGCGGTCTTGGCCTTCTTGACGGGCTTCTCGGCCTTTTTGGCCGCAGCGGCCTTGGCTGCCTTCTTCCGAGGTGGCGCCGCCGGCGCGTTCGCGTACTTCTTCTTGAAGCGATCGATGCGCCCCTGCGTGTCGATCAGCTTCTGCTTTCCGGTGAAGAACGGATGGCAGTTGCTGCAGATGTCGAGATGCAGGTCGCCGTGCGTCGACCGGGTCTCCCAGGTGGCTCCGCACGCGCAGTGCACCTTGGCGGTCGGGTAGGCGGGGTGGATGTTCTCGCGCATGTGTGCTTCTCTCTGACAAGCCCGCGGGATTGCTCGCGCGCCAGCGCGCGGGGTCTTCCGCCGGGACGAAAAGGGTGCGAGTCAATAGCGGATCGATAGGCCAAAATCAACTTGTTGACTTCGCCTTCCGTCCGGACGAGCGTACGTTTGCCGTGAAGCTGTCGATCGTCATTCCCGTCTACAACGAAGAGCGCCACGTGCTGGACGTCCTGCGGCGCGTCGCCGCGGTGCCCCTCGACAAGGAGCTGGTGATCGTGAACGACGCCAGCCGCGACGGCACCGGGCACGTCCTGCAAGAGGTCGAGCGCGATCCGCGCAAGGTGCTCGCAAGCTCCCGCGGCCGGACCGAGATCCGCATCTTCCACCAGCCCGTGAACCGCGGAAAAGGGGCGGCACTGCACCGTGGCTTCGCGGAGGCGGAAGGGGACGTCGTGGTGGTGCAGGACGCGGACCTCGAGTACGACCCGATGGAGTTGCCTGCCCTGGTCGAGCCCATCCGCAAGGGCGAGGCGGACGTGGTGTATGGCTCGCGGTTCTTGCGCGGCCACGAGGGGTTCCCGTTCTGGCACACGCTCGCGAACCGCCTGCTCACGCTCGCGAGCAACATCGTCACCGGCTTCCGCCTGACCGACATGGAGACCTGCTACAAGGTCATGCGCGCGGACGTCATCAAGGAGCTGCGGTTGCGCGAGGAGCGATTCGGATTCGAGCCCGAGGTGACGGCGCTGCTCGCGCACCGCAAACGCCGCGAAGCGCTCCGAGTGATCGAACGCCCCATCTCCTACAAGCCGCGCTCCGTCGAAGAAGGAAAGAAGATCGGGCTCAAGGATGCGTTCCGGGCCGTGTACTGCATCCTCCG
>MNFJ01000119.1 GCA_001918155.1 Deltaproteobacteria bacterium 13_1_40CM_4_68_19 | reverse complement strand
AACCGCGGGACGTTGCATTCGAAGCTCCACAAGTACGGGCTGGCGGCGGCCGACGAGGGCGACGAGCAGGTGGGCACGGAAGGCTGACCGGGCAGGCCCGGATCGCCAGCAGCCGTTCCAGGGCCCTTGCAGGTTGCAGGAGCAGCTGCCGGCTCGCCGCGCAATCTGCAATCGCCATCCCGCCCAGAGCGCGAATCCTCGGCCAATTTCAAGGCGGGAGGAACGGCACGGCGCGTGCTTGAGGCAGCGGCCGGAGAACATCCATGGCCGACCTCCTGCTGATCCTGGCGACCGCCGCCTTCTTCGCCCTCTCCTGGGGCTACGCGCGGCTCTGCGAGAAGCTCTGATGAACCTCGAATACGGAATCGGGCTCGCTCTCTCCGTTCTTCTGCTCGTCTACCTGTCCTGGGCCCTGGTCAAACCGGAGCGCTTCTGATGACCGCCATCGGCTGGGTGCAGATCGTCTTGTTCTTCGCCGTCGTGCTGGCGCTGACGAAGCCGCTCGGCGCGTACATGTTCCGCGTGTTCGAAGGCGAGCGGCAGCCACTGCCGCGGGTGTTCGGACGGATCGAGCGATTCACCTATCGGCTCTGCGGCGTGGATCCGGCGCAGGGGCAGACCTGGCCCGTGTATGCCTTCTCGTTGCTCGCATTCAGCTTCCTCGGCGTGCTGGTGACGTATGGCATCGAGCGCCTGCAGCACGTCCTGCCCCTGAATCCGCAGCACCTTGCAGCCGTGGAGCCGGCGCTGGCGTTCAACACCGCCGCAAGCTTCACCACGAACACCAACTGGCAGGCGTACGTGCCGGAGACCACCGTCAGCTACCTCACGCAGATGGCGGGTCTGGCGTGGCACAACTTCACCTCCGCCGCGGCGGGAATCGCCGTGGCGCTCGTCATCGCGCGAGGGCTGACGCGCAAGGCGGGACCGCTGGCCGGCAAGACCATCGGCAACTTCTGGGTCGATCTGGTCCGCTCGACGATCTACGTCCTCTTGCCCATCTCCTTCTTCTACGCGCTGTTCCTCGTCTCGCAGGGAGTGCTGCAGAACCTGCTCCCGTACCGGGAGGTGACGACGCTGGAAGGCGTGAAGCAGGTCCTGGCCATGGGCCCGGTCGCCTCGCAGGAAGCGATCAAGATGCTGGGCACGAACGGCGGCGGCTTCTTCAACGCGAACAGCGCCCATCCGTTCGAGAACCCGACGCCGCTGAGCAACTTCGTCCAGATGGTGTCCATCTTCGCCATCCCCTCCGCGCTGACCTGGACGTACGGCCGCATGGCGCGCGACCAGCGGCAGGGCTGGGCGCTGTGGGCCGCGATGGCGGTGCTCTGCATCGCCGGCGTCGTCACCCTCTATTGGGCCGAGGCGCACGACAATCCCGCGCTGCACGGCCTCGCGCAGCTCCAGCAGGGCTGCGGAAACTTCGAGGGCAAGGAGACGCGCTTCGGTCTTTCCGCCTCGGCGCTCTTCGCCACGGTCACCACCGACGCTTCCTGCGGCGCGGTGAACGCGATGCACGACAGCTTCACGCCCTTGGGCGGTCTGGTGCCCCTGCTGAACATCCAGCTCGGCGAGGTCATCTTCGGCGGCGTCGGCGCCGGAATGTACGGGATGCTGATCTTCGTCGTCCTCACCGTCTTCATCGCCGGCCTGATGGTCGGACGCACGCCCGAGTACCTCGGCAAGAAGATCGAGGCGCGCGAGATGAAGCTGGCGATGCTCTACGTCCTCATCTTCCCTCTGCTCATCCTCAGCTTCACGGCCTGGGCGCTGGTCGTGCCGTACGGCGTCTCCTCGCTGAACAACGCCGGACCGCACGGCCTCTCCGAGATCCTCTACGCATTCTCGAGCGGCGCCGGAAACAACGGCTCGGCCTTTGCGGGACTGAACGCGAACACGCCCTTCTACAACCTGGCGCTGGCCGCGGACATGCTCGTCGGCCGCTTCCTGATGATGATCCCGGCCATCGCCATGGCCGGATCCATGGTGGACAAGAAGGTGACTCCCGCGGGGCCCGGCACCTTCCCCACGAACGGCAGCCTCTTCGTCGGCCTGCTCGTCTCGGTGGTGCTCATCGTCGGTGCGCTCACCTTCTTTCCCGCGCTCTCGCTCGGCCCGGTCGTCGAGCATTTCGCCGCCGGCGCAGGGAGGGTCTTCTGAATGGCTCCCAAGGCAAAGCAGCTCTCGCTCGTCGATCCCTCGATCCTTCGCCCGGCGATCCTGGAGTCCTTCAAGAAGCTCGCCCCGCAGCTCGTGGCCAAGAACCCGGTCATGTTCGTGGTGGAGATCGGCAGCATCCTCACCACCGCGATCTGGCTCCGCGATGTCCTCTCTCCATCGTCCGGGCAGGCGCCGACCTGGTTCACGCTCGCCGTCGCCATCTGGCTGTGGTTCACGGTGGTGTTCGCGAACTTCGCCGAAGCCGTCGCCGAGGGACGAGGAAAAGCGCAAGCGGAGACCTTGCGCAGGATGCGCCAGGACACGGTGGCGCGGAAGGTGCGCTTCTGGCCGCCCACGGACGACGTGCCTGGCATCTCCAACGAAGACATCATTCCGGCCTCGCGTCTGAAGAAAGGCGACCTGGTCATCGTGGACGCGGGCCAGGTCATCCCCGGCGACGGGGAGGTCATCGAAGGCATCGCCTCCGTCGACGAGTCGGCGATCACCGGGGAATCGGCGCCGGTGATCCGCGAGAGCGGCGGCGATCGCTCCGCCGTGACCGGCGGCACGAAGGTGCTCTCGGATCGCATCGTGGTGCGCATCACGGTGGACCCCGGCGAGTCGTTCCTCGACCGGATGATCGGCCTGGTGGAGGGCGCGGCGCGGCAGAAGACGCCGAACGAGATCGCGCTGCACATCCTCCTGGTCGGGCTGACCATCGTGTTCCTGTTCGCCTGCGTGACGCTGGTGCCGATGGCGCTCTATTCGGGCATCCGCCTGGGAGCCCCCGCGGTGGTGGCCCTGCTGGTCTGCCTGATCCCGACGACCATCGGCGGCCTCTTGTCCGCCATCGGGATCGCGGGGATGGACCGGCTCCTGCGCAAGAACGTGCTGGCGATGAGCGGGCGCGCGGTCGAGGCCGCCGGCGACGTGGACACGCTGCTCCTCGACAAGACCGGAACCATCACGCTCGGCAACCGCATGGCGACGGAGATCCTGCCCGCGCCCGGCGTGCGCGTCGAGGAGCTGGCCGATGCGGCCCAGCTCGCCAGCCTCGCCGACGAAACTCCGGAGGGCCGCTCGATCGTCGTGCTGCTCAAGGAGAAGCACCAGCTGCGCGGCCGGGAGACGAGGGGGATCGCGCATTTCATCCCGTTCAGCGCGCAGACGCGCATGAGCGGATGCGACCTGGACCAGCGGCACGTGCGCAAGGGCGCCGTGGACGCGGTGGGCGATTACGTCAAGTCGCAGGGTGGCCAGATGCCCGAGGAGATGGTGCAGACCGCGTGGAAGATCGCCGACGCCGGCGGGACGCCGCTGGCAGTGGCCGATGGCGCAAGGTTTCTCGGGCTCATCCACCTGAAGGACATGGTGAAGGGCGGCATCGCTGAGCGGTTCGCGCGCTTCCGGGCCATGGGGATCCGCACGGTGATGATCACCGGCGACAACCCGCGCACCGCGGCGGCCATCGCCCGCGAGTCGGGCGTTGACGACTTCCTCGCGCAGGCGACGCCGGAGACGAAGATGCAGCTCATCAAGGACGAGCAGGGCAAGGGCAAGCTCGTGGCGATGACCGGCGACGGCACCAACGACGCGCCGGCGCTCGCGCAGGCGGACGTCGGTGTCGCCATGAATACCGGCACGCAGGCCGCCAAGGAAGCGGGCAACATGGTCGATCTCGACTCCGACCCCACGAAGCTCCTGGAGGTGGTCGAGGTCGGCAAGCAGCTGCTGATGACGCGGGGGACGCTGACCACGTTCTCGATCGCAAACGACGTGGCGAAGTACTTCGCCATCCTCCCCGCGCTGTTCGTCGGCGTTTTTCCCGAGCTGGCGCCGCTCAACGTCATGCGGCTCGCTTCGCCCTACAGCGCGATCCTGAGCGCGGTGGTGTTCAACGCCATCATCATCATCCTGCTGATCCCGCTGGCGCTGCGGGGAGTCCGCTACCGCCCGCTTGGCGCAGCGGCGCTGCTGCGCCGTTCGCTGCTCATCTACGGCGTCGGCGGGGTCATCGCTCCGTTCGTGGGAATCAAGATCATCGATCTCGGCCTGGCCGCGATCGGTCTGGTCTGAGGAGGGCTCATGCTTCGCAACGAGCTTCTTGCCGCCGTCCGCACCACGCTGGTCACCTTGATCGGCGTCGGGCTGGCATATCCCCTGGTCACCACCGCCGTCGCGGGGGCGATCTTTCCCCAGCAGGCCTCCGGGAGCATGGTCAGCGATGACTACGGTAACGTGGTCGGATCCGGGCTGATCGCGCAGCCCTTCGCCAAGGCCGGATACCTGCAGCCGCGGCCCTCGGCGGCGGGTGAGAAAGGCTACGACGCCGCGGGGTCCTCGGGCTCCAACCTGGGGCCGACCTCGAAGGCGCTGCGAGACCGGGCAGCCAAGGACTTGCAGCGGCTCATTCAAGAAAACCCCAATGCCGAGGGGCCGGTGCCGGCAGAGCTGGTCAGCGCCTCGGCGAGCGGCCTCGACCCCCATCTCTCGCCGGCGGCGGCGCTCTGGCAGGTGCCGCGCATCGCCCGGGCGCGCGGCGTGGAAGAATCGCGCGTCCGGACGATCATCGAATCGAACATCGAAGGGCGCGATCTGCTGGTTCTCGGAGAGCCGAGGGTCAACGTCCTTCTGGTCAACCGGGCGCTCGATCGGCATTTCGGACGCCCGCCGCTCGCCACTCGATAGCCACGCCGTGCTGATGGCGACCGGCGCCGACAAATGGTGGAATGATCCGGGAGCAGATGACGAAACCGGCGCAAACCCGAAGGCCCGAGGACTTTCTCGAGCTGGTCGAGCGGGCAAGGCGCGGCCGCCTCAAGCTATACGTCGGGTTCGCCGCCGGGGTGGGAAAGACGTACCGGATGCTGCAGGAAGGGCACGATCTGCGGCGCCGCGGGGTGGACGTGGTGATCGCCTTCATCGAGCCGCACGGCCGCCCGGAGACGTCTGCGCTGATCGAAGGGCTGGAAGTCGTGCCCCGGCGCCGCATCGAGTATCGCGGCGTGGTCGTCGAGGAGATGGATCTCGACGCCGTGCTGCTGCGCCGGCCCACCGTCGCGGTGGTGGACGAGATCCCGCATACCAACGCGCCGGGGTCGCGCAACCGCAAGCGTTACCAGGACGTGCTCGCGCTTCTGGACGCCGGGATCAACGTGATCGGCGCAATGAACGTGCAGCACCTGGAGTCGCTCAATGGGCTCATCGAGCGCGCGACAGGCGTGGTGGTGCGCGAGACCGTTCCCGACACCTTCCTCACCCAGGCCGACCAGGTGGTGAACCTCGATCTGGCGGTCGAGGACCTGCAGGAGCGCCTCCGCTCGGGGAAGATCTACGCTCCGGAAAAGATCCCCTGGGCGCTGGAGAACTTCTTCAAGGATCAGAACCTGGCCACCCTGCGGGAGCTGGCCCTGCGCGAGGTCGCGGAGAGCCTGGATCGCGCCGGTCTGGCGAAGGGCGCGCCGGAGGTGAAGGCGTCCGGGCGGGTGATGGTGTGCCTCGCCTCCAATCCACCGCGCGCGAAGACGCTGCTCTCGCGCGGGTCGCGCATGGCCGGCCGCCTGAACACGGATTGGTTCGTCGTCTACGTGGAAACGCCGGACGAGGCGCCGAACCTGATCGACTCCGAGGCGCAGCGCCACCTGCTCGCCAACGTCGAGAAGGCTCGGGAGCTCGGCGCCGAAGTGGTGCGGCTGAAATCGGATGAGCCGGCGCACGCCCTGCTGGATTTCGCCCGCACGCACGGTGTCGCCCACGTCATCGTGGGACGCTCGATGCAGCCCTGGTGGAAGCAGGTGCTGCGCGGCTCGGTGCTGACGCAGTTCTTGCGCGAAGGCACCGACTTCGACCTCCACGTGGTGGCGGCCACCGACGAGGAGCGGGCGTGACCCTGAGGACCAAGCTGCTGCTGGCGCAAGCGCCGCTGGCAGCGGGCCTCGCCCTCGTCGGCCTCGTGGCGCTGAACACCCTGCAGACGCTGGGCCGGAGCTCGGAGCGGATCCTGCAGGACAACTTCCGCAGCGTGCTCGCGGTGCAGCGGATGAACGAGGCCGCGGAGCGGATCGACAGCGCCGCCCTGTTCCGCGCGGCCGGCAGGCCCGACAAGGGCGACGCCCAGGCGGGCCCGAACATCGAGGCATTCGAGACGGAGCTGCGCGCGCAGGAGAGCAACATCACCGAGGCGGGCGAGGCGGAGGCGACGCGCCGGCTGCGGGCTGCCTGGAACGAATACCGGGCGAAGTACGACGCATTTCGCAGGATCGGCGGGGAACAGGAGCTGCGCCGCCACTACTTCGAGGAGCTGCAGCCCGAATTCCTCCGGATCAAGGACGCGGCGGAGAGGATCCTGGAGATCAACCAGGACGCGATGCTGCTGAAGAGCGACCGCGCGCGCGCCACCGCCGAACGCAACCGCTCGCTGCTCCTGCTCTCCACCATCTGCGCCCTGGTCCTCTGCCTCTTCGCCTCCGTATCGCTCACCCGGCGGGCGCTGCGGCCGCTCAACCTGCTCAGCCTGGCCGTGCGGCGCATCGGAGAAGGCGATCTCGAGGCGAGGGCGCGCATCCAGGGAGAGGACGAGATCGCGCAGGTCGGACGCGAGCTCGACACCATGGCCGACAAGCTGCGCGAGTACCGCAGCAGCTCGCTCGGGGAGCTGCTCCAGGCGCAGCAGGCATCGCAGGCGGCCATCGACAGCCTTCCCGATCCGATCCTGGTGGTCGCCGCGGACGGTACGCTCCTGAACGTGAACGAGAGCGCCGAGCGGGAGCTGCAGATCCAAGCCGGCGAGCGACCCCTGGCTCGCATCGACCCCGAGCTGCGCGACGCGATCGAGAAAGTGCGGGCGCACGTGGTTGCCGGAAGAGGCCCGTACCTGCCGCGCGGGTTGGAAGAGGCGCTTCGCGTTCGCGACCGCCGGATGCTGCCGCGGGCGACTCCGCTCTACTCCGAGGAGGGCGCCGTCGCCGGCGCGACCATCGTCCTGCAGGACGTGACGCGCCTGGTGCGATTCGACGAGCTGAAGAACGATCTGGTGGCGACCGTCGCGCACGAGTTCAGGACCCCGCTCACCTCACTGCGCATGGCGATCCACATCCTCCTGGAGAGCACGGTGGGCCCGATCAGCGAGAAGCAGGCAGACCTGTTGCAGGCCGCCCGCGAGGACTGCGAGCGTCTGCAGGATATCGTCGACGACCTGCTCGACCTCGCGCGGATCCAGGCGGGAAAGGTGGAAGTGCAGCCGGCGGCCATCTCGGCAAAGTCCCTGGTGGAGGGAGCGCTGGCGAATCGCTCCGCGGCGGCAGCGGCGGCGAAGATCCAGCTTGCGGCGGAAGTCCGCGAGCCGGTGCTCCCCGTGCTGGCCGACGCGGAGCGGATCGCCCTGGTCCTCGACAACCTGATCGGCAATGCGGTCCGGCACAGCGCGCCCGGAAGCACCGTGGTCGTGCGGGCGCAACCACAACACGACAGCGTGCGGTTCGAGGTGGAGGACCACGGCGAAGGCATTCCACCCGAGTATCGGAGTCGGATCTTCGAGAAGTTCTTCCGCGTGCCGGGAACCAAAGGGGAGGGCATTGGACTCGGCCTCTACCTGGCCCGGGAGATCGTCCTCGCGCACGGAGGGGACATGGGGGTCGAGAGCGAACCGGGGAAGGGGAGCCGCTTCTGGTTCACGTTGCCGGTGCCCGGGCGCAGCATTCGTGCCAGCGCCGCGTAGCCGCAATGGCGCCCAGTCAACCGACGTTGTCGTTGACGACGACAACGCTAACGTCAACCTGTCTCTTGTCGCCCTGCGCCTGACCGAGCGGCATTGGGCCCAGCCGCTGCCGCCGTCATTCGCTTTCGTACTTCTTCCGCTTGCGCCACAGCGTCGAGGCGTCTACCGCGAGCACGTGCGCCGCCTCCTCCTGCGTGCGGGTGCGGGCGAGCACGCGCAGGATGTGCTCGCGCTCGATCTGCTCGACGGAGAAGTCGCCACCGAGCTGCGGCACGGTGGTCGCGGTCTGTGCGATCCGGTCCGGGAATGCCTGCGGCTGCAGCACCTGGGCGGGGGAGAGGATGACCGCGCGCTCGATGGCATTGCGCAGTTCGCGGACGTTCCCCGGCCAGGCATAGGCGAGAAATGCCCGTTCCGCCTCCGGCGAGAGCTGCTGCGGCGCGCGGCGCGCCGCGCGGGCGAAGAAGCTGAGAAAGCTCCGCGCCAGCGGGAGGATCTCCTCGCGCCGCTCGCGCAGCGGAGGGACGGTGACCTCGACGACGTTGAGGCGGAAGAGAAGGTCCTCGCGGAAGTGGCCTGCGCGGACCGCGTCGTCGAGATCGCGATTGGTGGCGGCCACGATCCGGACGTCCGCGATCCGGGTCCGCGTCTCTCCCACCCGCTCGAACTGCTTGTCCTGCAGGAAGCGCAGCAGCTTGGCCTGGATCGAGGGCGGGACCTCGCCCACCTCGTCGAGGAAGAGGGTACCACCTTCCGCGGCTTCCACCCGCCCGGGCTGATCGCGCACCGCTCCCGTGAAAGCGCCCTTGACATGTCCGAACATCTCGCTCGCCAGCAGCTCCTCGCTGAGGGCGGGGCAGTTCACGACTGCGAAGGGACGGCCACGTCGCGGGCTCTGCCGGTGGAGCGCTCGCGCCAGGACGGTCTTGCCCGTGCCGCTTTCGCCGCGCAGGAGCACGGGAACGTCGTGGGCGGCGGTGCGGCCGATCACGTCGAGCACCGCGCGCATGGCGGCGCTCGGCGTGGAAAGCATCACTTCCGGCGCGGCGTCCGCGAGCTGCTCCTCGAGGTCGGCCACGCGCGTGGACAGCTCGATGCGCGAGCGCGCTTGCTCGACGGCGCGCTGGATCTGCGCCGGCGTGAACGGCTTGGGCAGATAGTCGCGGGCGCCGCGGCGGATCGCGTCGACCGCGGTGTCGATGGTCGCGTAGGCGGTGATGATGATCACCTCGAGGGCGGGCCGCTCCGCCAGCAGCGAACCGAGAAGGTCCAGCCCGCTCTCCTTTCCCAGCCGCAGATCGACGAACGCGAGATCGTGCGGCAGGCGCGCGAGCGAGTCGATCGCGGCAGCCGCCGTTCCGCACTCCGTGACCGCGCAGCCGAGAGATTCCAGGCAGACCGCCAGCGTCTTGCGGATGTTGCGCTCGTCGTCCACGACCAGGACGCGGAATGCTCGCTGGCCCGTGTTCGTCTCGTCGTTCAATGCGTCTCTCCAGGCAGCAAGATCGCGCCGGCACGGCAGTTGCGCTCGCGGCCCCGACGCCGCAGCATCATCCCAGCGAACAGGGCGCCAAGGAAGCAGGCCACGCGGGCTCTTCGTGCAGAGGTCGTGCCGGAAAGCCACGCTCGCGCCGCCGCCGCACCCTCTTGCGAAATGCAAGAAAGACCAGGCCTCCGGGTTGCATGATGCAATCCCAGGCGCGGCGATTCGCTCGCGGGCGCGAGATGCCGCTCGACAGAGAACGCGGTGCATGCGTTCTTGGCGACTTCGCGATGAGCACGCCAGCACAGTCCGTGCCGCCGGAGCCGGAGCACCGCCCGAGAGCCGGGCAGCGGCTGAAACGGTTCCTCCTGGGCGGCCCGAAAGACCTGCAGGACCCGCACCTTTTCCGGCACATCTCGCTCATCGCCTTCCTCGCCTGGGTCGGCCTCGGCGCGGACGGTCTCTCGTCTTCGGCATACGGCCCGGAGGAAGCGTTCAAGAACCTGGGCGAGCACACGTATCTCGCCGTCTTCCTTGCCGCAGCGACCGCGTTCACGGTCCTCATCATCGCGGCCTCCTACAGCCGCGTCATCGAGCACTTCCCCTTCGGCGGCGGCGGTTACGTCGTCGCCTCCCGCCTGCTCGGGCCGCGCGCAGGAGTGGTGAGCGGCTCGGCGCTGATCGTCGACTACGTCCTCACCATCTCCATCTCCATCGCGGCGGGTGGAGACGCGGTGTTCAGCGTGCTTCCGGACGGCGCGCGCTGGGCGAACCTCGTCGTCACCGGTCTGCCGCTGAAGCTGCACATCGAGCTTCTCGGGGTGCTCGTCCTCGTGCTGCTCAACCTGCGAGGCGTGAAGGAATCGGTGACCGTGCTGATGCCGATCTTCCTCGCGTTCCTGCTGACGCACGCCGTGATCATCGGCACCGGCATCGGGCTGCACCTCGGCCGCGCGCAAGAAGTGGTGCAGGAAGTGTCCACCGGCCTCTCGCACGGGATGTCGACGCTCGGTCTGGGCGGCCTTCTCCTCCTGTTCGTGCGCGCCTATTCGCTCGGCGGCGGCACCTATACCGGAATCGAGGCGGTCTCGAACGGCCTGCAGATCATGCGCGAGCCGCGGGTCCAGACCGGCAAGCGGACGATGGCCTACATGGCGATCAGCCTGGCCGTGACCGCCAGCGGCATCATCCTCTGCTACCTGCTGCTCGACATCCGCTACGCCGATCCCGACCACACCATGAATTCGCTGCTCGCCGCGAAGGTGGCCGGCGGGGTGCGGCTCCTCGGCATTCCGGTCGGGAAATGGTTCGTCTTCATCACGCTGCTCTCCGAGGCGCTGCTGCTCTTCGTCGCCGCCCAGGCCGGCTTCATCGACGGCCCGCGGGTGATGGCGAACATGGCGCACGACTCCTGGCTCCCCCACCGCTTCAGCGCGCTCAGCGATCGCCTCACCATGCAGAACGGCGTCCTGCTCATGGGCGGGGCCGGCCTCGCCATGCTGCTCTACACGCGGGGCCGTGTGGATGCGCTGGTGGTGATGTACTCGATCAACGTCTTCCTCACCTTCTCGCTCACCCAGATCGCCATGATCCGGTACTGGACGAAGCGCGAGACGCGCCGCAAGCAGCCGGATTGGAAGAAGCACATCTCCATCCACCTCGTCGGCGCGGCCCTCTGCATCGTGATCCTGACCATCACGGTGGCGGAGAAGTTCCGCGAAGGCGGCTGGCTGACGATGCTGGCGACCAGCGCCCTGATCGCGCTCTGCATGGCCATCAAGCGGCACTACGCAAGCATCTTCGCCCGGCTCAAGCGGCTCGATCAGATCCTCGAAGCGCTCCCGTCGCAGCCTGCTCCGAAGAAGGCGCTCGACCCGAAGAAGCCCACCGCGGTCCTCCTGGTCGGGGGGTATTCCGGCCTGGGCATCCACTCCCTCCTCACCGTCCTGAAACTGTTTCCGCGCTACTTCCAGAACGTCATCTTCGTCACCGTCGGCGTGGTGGACAGCGCCACCTTCCAGGGCGTGGAGGAAGTAGACCGCGTGCGCGAGCAGGCCGAGGAAGATCTGAAGAAATATGTCGAGCAGGCGCAGCGGATGGGCCTGCCCGCGGATTACCGCGTGGCGATGGGCACGGAGGCCGTCACGGAGGCCGTCCGGGTTGCCGGCGAGATCGCGCGCGAGTATCCCCGCGCCATCTTCTTCGCGGGGAAGCTGATCTTCGAGCGCGAGCGCTGGTTCGACCGTTTCCTCCACAACGAGACGGCGTACGCCATGCAGCGGCGGTTCCAGTTCGCGGGACTGCCGATGGTCGTGCTGCCGGTGCGCGTGCTGGAGCAGTAGGCCCTGCAACGACGGAAGCCCGCGACCCTCAGGCGTGCTAAACAGGGCCCCAATCTGACCGGGAGCGCACCATGGGCAAGACCCTGATCGACGGCGTGTCCGGCCTCAAGTCCCTCGTCGGCAAGGAGATCGGCGTCTCGGACTGGAGGCAGATGACCTATGAGGCGATCCGCAAGTTCGCCGACGCGACCGGCGACCATCAGTGGATCCACGTCGATCGCGAGCGCATCGCGCGCGAGTCTCCCTTCGGAAAACCGATCGCGCACGGGTACTTCACCGTCTCGCTGATCGCCGGGATCTTCTTCGAGCTGGTCGAGATCAAGAACTTCGCGATGGTCATCAACTACGGATTGAACAAGGTCCGTTTCCCCGCACCGCTCAAGGAAGGGCAGCGATACCGGCTGAACGTGAAGCTCGGCGACGTCACCGAGATCCCCAACGGGGTCGAGGGGCTGCTCGGGGCGATCATCGAGATCGAGGGAGAGCAGAAGCCGGCGTGCGTCGCCGAGCTCGTATTCCGGTTCTACGGAAAGTGATCCGGGAGGTGGGGCGGCGTGCCGGCGCGCGAGTACAATTTCGACGGGCTCGTCGGCCCCACCCACAACTACGCCGGGCTCTCCCACGGCAACGTCGCCTCGCTGGCGCACTCCGGGCAACCGGCGAGCCCGCGGGGCGCCGCGCTGCAGGGCCTCGCCAAGATGCGCTTCGTCGCATCGCTCGGAGTCGGGCAGGCCGTACTGCCGCCGCACGAGCGGCCCTCGCTGCGGACGCTGCGCCGCCTCGGCTTCCGCGGGAGCGACGAAGAAGTGCTCGCGCAGGCCGCGCGGGATCCGGAGCTGAAGGACCAGCTGCTGCGCATCAGCTCGAGCGCGGCGGCGATGTGGACCGCGAACGCCGCGACCTGCATCCCCAGCGCCGATGCCGCCGATGGGCGGCTGCACCTGATCCCCGCGAATCTCACCGCGATGTTCCACCGCTCGCTGGAGGCGGAGACCACCGCGCGCGTGCTCCGCGCCATCTTCGCGGACGGGAAGAAATTCGAGGTCCATGATCCGTTGCCCGGCGGAGGGCACTTCGCGGACGAAGGCGCTGCGAACCACACCCGGCTGTTCGCGGCCGACAGGGAGGCCGTCCATCTCTTGGCCTGGGGCCGCTGCGCCTTTGGCGATCCGCCGCCCGGCGGCGAACCCTCCGTGTACCCCGCGCGGCAGACCCGCGAGGCGTCGCATGCGCTGGCGCGGCTCGGGCAGGTGGATGGCGCCCGTGCTCTCTTCCCCCAGCAGCACCCGATCGGGATCGACGCCGGCGCCTTTCACACCGACGTGCTGGCGGTGGGAAACGGGAACGTCTTGCTCTTGCATGAGCTGGCCTTCCTCGAGGTCGCGGCCCTGCTGGACAAGCTGCGTGCGCTGCTGGGTGAATCGTTCGTCGCTTTCCTGGCCACGGAAAGGGAGCTTCCGGTCGTTTCCGCCGTCGCGGCATATCCGTTCAACTCGCAGCTGCTCACCTTGCCGGACGGGAGCATGACCATCCTGGCGCCGGAGGAGGCGCGCGAGGACCCGCGGGCGCGCGCGTTCCTCCAGCGGGTGATCGAGTCGGACGGTCCGGTGAAGAGCGCGCACCATCTCGATCTGCGCGAATCGATGGAGAACGGCGGCGGCCCCGCCTGCCTGCGCCAGCGCATCGTGCTGCAGGACGGCGAGCGCTCCGCGATCGAAGCGCGCGTCTTCTGGGACGAGCCGCTCGGCGCGGAGCTGGAGGCGTGGGTCAGCCGGCATTACCGCGACCGCCTGGTCGGAGAGGACCTGGCGGACCCGCGCCTGGCCCGCGAGAACATGCAGGCGCTCGACGAGCTGACGCGGATCCTGCGGATCGGGAGCGTGTACGATTTCCAGAAGTAGGGGGCGGGTGCAGCCGACCACGGCCACGTCGCCGTAACGTCGCCGTCGCCGTCCAACGACCACGTCAACGTCAACGTTACGTCAAGGTAGACGGCGGTTACTTCGCTTCCTTCCGCACCAGCTTGCCCTGCGGATCGACGAGATAGTCCGCGTCGTCGTAGGACAGCTCGAACAGCCCGTCTTCGCGCAGCGTGATCGAGCGCGGAATCCGCTTGGAGATCAGGACGGCCGCATCGTTGGCCACCGTCAGCGTCGGAGAGGGCGCTTCCGCCTCCTTCGGTTCGGGTGGCGGGACTTCGTCGGCAGCTGGCGGCGCCGGGCTCGGAGCCGCAGCCGGCGCGGCCCGCTTCGCCTCCTCCTTCTCGCGATTCACGTCGGCGAGCCGCGCCCGGATCTGCGCCGCGTCGTCAGGCGCCAGTCGGTCCAGCTCCCGCGTCAGCTCGGGGTTGGCTGCGACCAGGCGCGCCGCCGAGGCGAGGAAAGGCCGCGGTACCGGCAGGGCAGCGGGGGCGAGCCTGCGTCCCCCGGCGCGCGCAGTGAGCCGTGCGATCCGGTCTTCGCTCGCTTGCGCCTTGCGCACCGCTTCCAGGCCGGGGCGGAGATCGCCGATCGTCAGGCCGCCCTTGGCTTCCGCCAGCGCAGAGGCCAGCTCGTCCGCCGCCTGGATGGCGTCCGCGCGCATGCGGGCGGCGCGGTCGAACGTGGCCGCCAGCTGCAGGTCGGCGTCGTCGAGCATCAGCTCCGCCGCCGTGTTGCGGATCCAGGTTGCGCGGTCGATCGCCTGCAGCAGCCGCTTGAGCTCGCCGCGGCCGCGGCCCACCGCGGTGAAGTCACTCGAGCGGATCGCCTGCAGCTCGGTGCGGTCCGGACGCCGCGAGAGGGCGTCCTGCGCCCAGCGCTCCTGCTGGGCGATGGCCCGCAGCGCATTCGAGTCGCGCTGGGGCGCGGGCGAGCCGTGGATGCACCCAGCGGCGGCGAGCAGGACGGCGAAAGGGAATCGGCGCATGCACACTCCTTCTGCGGGCGCGCCCCTGGCGCGTCAAGGGAGCAGCACCTGCGACGCGCGGCGGTCGCGTTCGGCCACGCCCTTGGATAGAACGGCCGAGGGAGGCCTGAATTCAAATGCTCGCTCTCGCGCTGCTGCTGGCCGCTGCGGACGAGGACCTGCCGGCCCGGCTGCGACACCTCGAATCCGCCGCGGCGGCCTGGGCGCCCGCGCCTTCCTCGGACGGCACTCGCATCGCCTTCCTCACCACTCTCTTCAAGACCCGGCAGGCGGCGTCCGTGGCGGTGGACGGGAGCTATCCGACGCAGCTCACCGACGAGCCGGGCGGCGTCGTCGAGATCCGATACGTTCCGTTCGAGCCGGGACAGCTCGTCGCCGTCGGCTTGCGCGATGGCCGGCGCCGGATCCTGCGGGTGGACGAGGAGGGGGGCGGACCCACCCCGGTCGATCCCGCAGCCGGAGATCAGATCCTGGGCGGCTTCTCGCGCGATGGGAAGAAACTGTTCTACGCCGTCCTGAACGGAGCGGCGGTTTCCCTGCGCTCGTTCGCAATGGACGTGAAAACGACGTCGGAGATCGTGCCGCCTCCGCCGGCGGCCGGCACCCAGACCGCTTCCGATTCGCTTCCTCTCGCGGATGCCCTCTCCGGCTTGTTCGCGCTCGGACCGCCTTCGCCGGACGGGCGGAGCATCCTCGCGCTGGTCCGCCGATCCGGATCGGAGGCGGTCGTCCTCGCCGACCTCGCCTCCGCTCGCGGCAACGTGCTGATCTCCTCCGAGAAGCCGGCGCGATTCCGCCAGCCGCGCTTCTCGCCCGACGGACGCACCGTCTACGTGCTGACCGATGCCGGCCGCTCGACGATGGGCGTCGACGCCGTCACCGTCCAGGACCGCTCGCGCAAGACCGTCCACGCCCCGGCGGGCAACGTGGAAGCCTTCGCGGTCACCGACGACGGCCATCGCCTGGCAGTGGCCGTGGAATCGAACGGACAGGACGTCTTCTCCCTCCTCGATATTCCTTCGCTGCGGGTCCAGCCGCTCGCTGTTCCTCCATCGGGGGCCCTGGCGGACGGTGGCCTGATCTGGGACCGGACCGGCGAGCGGCTGTTCTTCGGCTGGCGCCTGTCCGACGATATGACGGACGTCTGGCAGCTGCGCACGGGGCGGGGTACGCCGTTGCGGCTGACGCGCAGCCCGCGCCCAGGCCTTCGCCGCGACGAGATCCCACGGCCGTCGCTGGTGCACGCGGGCGACGGACCTGCATGGCTGTGGCGGCCGCCCCAGGGAACGAAACCACGGGTGGCCGTCCTCATCGCGGCGGTGCCTACCCGCCCCGTGTTCGACGAGCGGATCGCCGCGTTGAACTTCGCCGGGCTGGCCGTGCTGGCGGTGAACGGTCAGGGCGCGCAGAAGGCAGCGCTCGCGTACTTGCGATCGGCGCAGGACCTCGATCCCCGCGACCCGCTCCTGCTCGATCCCGACGGACTGGAGGTGGAAGACCCCTCGAGGTGGGGTGGCATCGTCACCGGTCCGGGCCACCGCCGCTCCGGACTGGAGCTCGATCCGGATCGTCCCGATCTGCGGGCGCTCGTGCGCTATGCCCGGCACGGGGCCACCAACTAGAACACGTCTCATGACCTGTACAGTCTAAAAACACAGTCGCTAAGCCGCCTTCCGCGGCCGCGACTGAGCCGCTTTCGGCGGCCGCGACTGGTGAAGGCGGTCAAAGCTCCGTGGCGATGTCCGCCGTCGCAGAGCGCAGCGCGAAGGCCGCCGGCGCGCCAGGGATGCCGATCCCGACCAGCAGCACGACGTAATATCCCTCCGGCAACGATCGGCAGAGCAAGGTGCCCGCGCTGCATCCCAGTCGCAGCTCGATCAAGGCTCCCGCCCCGTGCTCCTGCGCGCTGGCCGTCAGATCCAGCCACACCGCCGCGAGCTGCGCGCCCACCACCTTCATCTCGTATTCGGAGAGCGCGGCGTCGCGGATCACCACCTCGACCGCTTCGCCTTCGTGATCGCAGAACACCGCGCCGCGGGCCCCGGAAACGCGCTCGACCAGGCTCGTCAGCATGCTCCGGAACGACACGGCCGCGCTTGTACCCACACGGTCCGAGTGGTAGCAAGCGGCCTCTGTTCGAGAAGGAGCGTCACGTTGGACAAGCGCGCGGCGATCGTGCTCGGCGTCATCTTCGGTGGCCTGTTCCTGGTCCTGTTCGGCTTCATGCTGCTCGCGTACTCGGCGCTGAAGAGCACCAGCACGGGCGTCAGCCTGGAGACGGAGACCACCGTCGGCGCCCGCATCGGCATCGTCGAGGCGAAGGGGACCATCGGCGAGGCGGCGCCCGCCGGAATCGACGCCGACAAGATCGTCAAGCTGCTGAAGAAGTACGAAAGGGACGACGACATCAAGGCCATCGTGCTGCGCGTCGACTCGCCGGGGGGCGCCGTCGCTCCCTCGCAGGAGATCCACGACGCGATCAAGCGCATCAAGGCGCGCAAGAAGGTGGTGGTCTCGATGGGCGGGATGGCGGCATCGGGCGGCTACTACATCTCGGCGCCGGCGGACCGGATCTTCGCGGAGCCCGGGACGCTCACCGGTTCCATCGGCGTGATCTTCTTGCACTTCAACGTGCGCGGCCTGCTGGAGTGGGCGAAGGTCGAAGAGACGACGCTCAAGAGCGGCAAGTACAAGGACACGCTCTCGCCGTTCCGTCCCATCCAGGAGACGGATCGGGAGGAGATCCAGAGCATTTCGGACGACGTCTATTCGCAGTTCGTGCAGGCGGTGGCGCAAGGGCGCGGCATGCCCGAGGCGCGGGTGCGCGAGATCGCCGAAGGGCGCATCTACACCGGCAAGCGGGCGAAGGAGCTCAAGCTGGTCGACGAGCTGGGCGGCTTCGACGACGCCGTCGCGGCGGCCTGGGGGCTCGCCGGACAGAGCGGAGAGCCGAAGGTGCAATATCCGCCGCGCGAGCGCGAGCTGTCGCTGCGGGATCTGGTCCGCGGGGCCTTCCAGGGCGCGTTCCAGGGCGCGACCGAAGGCGTGCGGTCGGCGCCGCACGAGGGCGGGCTCATGTTCCTGGCGCCGAATCTGGTGAGGTGATGGAGCAGCTCTGGGCCCCCTGGCGGATGGAGCTGATCTCGAAGGGAGAGCGGCAGACCGGATGCATCTTCTGCGAGCTGCCGCGGGCCGGCGACGACCGCGAGAACCTGATCCTGGGCCGCAGCGCGCACACCTTCGCGATCCTCAACCGCTTTCCGTACAACAACGGGCACCTGATGGTGGTGCCCCGCGCGCACATCGCCGAGCTGACGGCGCTGCCGCGCGAGGAGCACGACGAGCTCTCGGAGATGCTGCGCGTCGCGGTTCGCCTGGTCGGTGAAGCCTACGGGGCGCAGGGTTACAACATCGGGATGAACCTCGGCCGCACGGCCGGCGCCGGCATCGCCGACCACCTGCACTGGCACGTCGTGCCGCGCTGGAACGGGGACACCAACTTCATGCCGGTGCTGGGCGACACCAAGGTGATGATCGAGCACTTGCACGCGAGCTGGGACAGGCTGCGCCCCTCGTTCGATCGGGAGTACTCCAAGGGAACGAAATGGTGAAGGAGCAGGTCGCCGCGCTGCTGCGCAGTGCGCTGCAGAGGTGCGTGCAGGATGGCCTGTTGCCGCCGGGCGAGTACCCCGTCCAGCTCGACTCGCCGAAGCAGGCCGCGCACGGCGATTTCGCGGCCAACGCGGCGATGGCGTTCGCGAAGCAGCATGCCGCGGCGACCGGGGCGCCGAAGCCCAACCCCCGGGCGCTGGCGCAGGCGATCGTCGACCGGATCGAGGACCGGGAAGGGTTGCTCGCCGCGAGGCCGGAGATCGCCGGGCCCGGGTTCCTCAACATCCGACTGGCGCAGGACGTGTGGCACAAGGCGCTGCGCGCCGTCTGGGAGCAGCGGGAGCGCTTCGGGCGCAGCGATGCCGGCCATGGCCTTCGCACGATGGTGGAGTTCGTCAGCGCGAACCCCACCGGTCCGATGCACGTCGGCCACGGACGCGGGGCGGTCATCGGAGACGTGGTCGCGAACCTGCTCGAGCGGGCGGGCTACCAGGTCTTCCGCGAGTTCTACATCAACGACGCGGGCGGGCAGGTCTGGCGGCTCGCGCACGCGGTGCTGGCCCGCGCCACCGAGCTGCGCCCCGGCGTGCCGCGCGTGCCGCTCGATCCGGAGGACTATCAAGGCGAGTACGTCAAGGACGTGGCGCGCGCGTGGCTCGATGCCGGCGGAGACCCCTCGCGGCCGTTCCCGGAGATCCGCGAGTCGCTCCGGGGATTCGCAACCAACTGGATCCTGAAGAACCTGATCGAGGAGGACCTGCGGCTCTTCGGGATCCGATTCGACAGCTTCTTCAGCGAAAAGCTCCTCCACGACCAGGACCGGCTCTCAGCGGCCATCCGCATGCTCGACGAGAAGGGCATGACGGCGATGGAGGTGCTGCCGCCGCCCAAGGGAGTCGACATCGACGAGGAGGAGTACGTCCCGCAGCCGCTCAAGGTGGTGAAGACGACCCGCTTCGGGGACGATCGCGATCGCCCGCTGCTCAAGACCAGCGGCGAGCCCACCTACTTCGCGGCCGACGTCGCTTATCACTTCGACAAGCTCTCCCGCGGTTACCGGCGCCTGATCGACGTCTGGGGCGCGGATCACGGAGGCTACGTCTCGCGGATGAAGGCCGTGGTGGCCGCGATGGGGGGCGAGCTGGAGGTGATCCTCTTCCAGCTCGTGAATCTGGTGAAGGACGGCCAGCCCTACCGCATGAGCAAGCGCGCGGCGAACTTCGTCACCCTGCGCGAGCTGCTCGAGACCGCAGGCCCGGATGCCACACGCGTGTTCTTCCTGCTGCGCCGCGGAGACATGGCGCTGGACTTCGACGTCTGCCTGGCGCAGAAGCGCGACAACAGCAATCCCGTCTTCTACGTCCAGTATGGCCATGCCCGCTGCGCGGCGATCCTGCGCCGGGCGCGGGAGGAGAAGGGCGTCGAGCCGCGCTGGGATCCGGACGCCATGGGCGCGCTGCAGCTTCCCGAAGAGATCGACCTGATCAAGCGCGTCCTGCAGTTTCCCGAGCTGGTCGCGCACGCCGCCTCGGCGCTCGAGCCGCACAAGGTGGTCTTCTATCTCCAGGAAACGATCGCGCAGTTCCACGGCTACTACACGAAGTACAAGAAGACCGAGCGGGTCATTTCCGGCGACGAGCGCAAGACCACCGCGCGCCTCTATCTCGTCTGGGCGGTGAAGCAGACGCTGGCCAACGCCCTGGCGGTGCTCGGCGTATCCGCGCCCGAGCGGATGGATGCTCCGGCGGCGGAGGAAGACTGAAGAAGTGGCGGCGACCTGCTCCCGTCTGGTACACCCGCGCAGGATGCGCGAGGTGCAGCGGCTGCGCGAGAAGGTGGAGTTTTCCCTCGACGGACGGCGGGCGATCGCGCTGGCGGTCTGCGCGCTGCTCCTGTTCGGGACCGTCTTCGCGCTCGGCGTGAGGATCGGCCGCAGGGCCGCGTCGATGCAGGGGTCCGCCGGCCCGGTAGATGACCTCGCCGCGCTGGACGCCCGGGCACGCAATGCCGACGTCGCGGCGAAGGCGCCTCCTCCCGCTCCCGAAACCGCCGCGAAGCCCGCTGGGGCAGCCGCAACCGATCGAGCCCAGGCGACGCAGAAGGTCGAACCCGTCCGCACCACCGTCGCATCCGCTCCGCGCACACCGACCGTGGTTCCAGAGCCGCCGCGCGTCCTCCAGATCCCCGCCATGGTCTCGCTTACGCCGCCGCCGCGCGACGTCGGCGACTACACCGTGCAGGTGGGGGCCTCGCGGGAGCGCGGTGATGCCGCTCGCCTGGAAGGGAAGGCGCGCGGCGCCGGGCTGAAGCCGTACGTCGTCGAGGCGAACCTGGGGCCGAAGGGCACCTGGTACCGGGTGCGCGTCGGCGCCTTCCGGGACAAGGATTCCGCCAACCGCTTCCGCAAGGACGTCGAGCGCGAGCTGCGCACGGCCGCAGCCGTGATGCCGACCCACTGACGATGCCCTCGATCAAGCCCGTCCGCATCGAAAAGCCCTGGGGATACGAGCTCATCTGGGCGCGGACCGATCGCTACGTGGGAAAGATCCTGCACATCAACAAGGGCCACGCCCTGAGCTTGCAGTACCACCTGCGCAAGGATGAGACGCTGCACGTCCTCGCCGGCACGATCCGGCTCCAGACCGGTGAAGAGGGCGCGGCGCTCGAGGAACGCGCGCTCGGGGCTGGCGAGTCGTTCCACGTCACGCCGCTCCTGCGGCACCGGATGATCGCGCAGACCGACTGCGACGTGCTGGAAGCGTCGACGCCGGAGCTGGACGACGTCGTCCGCCTCGAGGACCGGTACGGAAGGGCGAAGTGATGCGCTCGATCGTGCTGGGCGGGGCCGGCTTCATCGGCAGCCACCTCGTCGATCGGCTGCTCGAGCGCGGCGACGAGGTGGTGTCGGTCGACAGCCTGCTCACGGGACGCCGTGACAACGCCGAGCGCCACCGCGGCAATCCGCGGTACGCATTCGTGGAGCACGACATCTGCCGGCCGATCCCCCTGCAGGGAGGGGCGGGCGCAGTGTTCAACCTCGCCTCGCCGGCATCGCCGATCGACTACGCGAAGCTGCCGCTGGAGACGCTGGACGTCGGCTCGCTCGGCACGCGCAACGCGCTCGATCTCGCGCGCCGCCTCGGCGCGACGTTCGTGCACGCCAGCACTTCGGAGGTCTACGGCGATCCGCTCGAGCATCCGCAGCGCGAGGACTACTTCGGAAACGTCAACCCGGTCGGGCCGCGCGCCTGCTATGACGAAGCCAAGCGTTTCGCCGAGGCGCTCACCACCTCGTACGCGCGCGTGCACGGGCTGCCGGTGCGGCTGGCCCGGATCTTCAACACCTACGGACCGCGCATGCGCGCCGACGACGGACGGGCCGTCCCGACCTTCGTCGCCCAGGCCCTGCGCGGCGAGGACTTCACCGTCTTCGGCGACGGCACGCAGACCCGCAGCTTCTGCTACGTCGACGATCTGGTCGCCGGGCTCCTCGCCCTGCTCGCGAAAGGCGATTCACGGCCGGTGAACCTGGGCAATCCCCGCGAGATGACGTTGATCGAGCTCGCCGAGACGACCCGGAAGGTGGTGGGCAGCGGCGGCCGCGTCCGGTCCGTGCGCCCGCTGCCGGAGAACGACCCGAAGCAGCGCCGGCCCGACATCACGCGCGCGCGCACTCTGCTCGGATGGGAGCCGGAGGTAGAGCTGGAAGATGGGCTGAAGCCCACGGCGGCGTACTTCCGCAGCGAGCTCAATCTCTAAGAGCGCGGACCCCGGCATTGTGCGTCGCGGCATCGCATGTTATCCCCCGCCTCCCGGAAAGGGACGATGCCTGAGCAGAACCAGCACCTGCGCAACTTCTCGATCATCGCGCACATCGACCACGGCAAATCGACGCTGTCCGACCGGCTTCTGGAGAAGACGGGCACGGTGAGCGAGCGCGAAGCGCACGACCAGTTCCTCGACAACATGGAGCTGGAGCGGGAGCGGGGGATCACCATCAAGGCCCAGTCGGTGCGCATGAACTGGCGCAGCGGGCGCGACGGCAAGGACTACGTGCTGAACCTGATCGACACTCCCGGCCACGTCGACTTCGCCTACGAGGTCTCGCGAAGCCTCTCCGCCTGCGAGGGAGCGGTGCTGGTGGTCGACGCGTCGCAGGGCGTCGAGGCGCAGACTCTCGCCAACGTCTACCTGGCCCTCGAGCACGACCTGGCCGTCGTCCCGGTGATCAACAAGATCGATCTCCCCAGCGCCGACGTGGAGGGAACGCGCCGCGAGATCGAAGAGGTCATCGGCCTCGACGCGAGCAAGGCCGTGCCGACCAGCGCGAAGGAGGGCGTCGGGATCGAGGAGCTGCTGGAGGAGATCATCCACACCGTGCCGCCCCCGAAGGGGGACCCGGCGGCGCCGCTCAAGGCCCTGATCTTCGACAGCTGGTACGACACCTACCGCGGCGTGATCACGCTGGTGCGCATCGTCGAGGGCACGGTGCGCCCGCGGCAGAAGATCATGTTCATGTCCAACCGCCGGGAGTACGAGGTGAGCGAAGTGGGCGTATTCGCTCCCAAGGCGCGGGAAAAGGGCGAGCTCATCGCCGGCGAGGTGGGATTCGTCGTCGCGAACGTGAAGGTCATCCAGGACGCCAAGGTGGGCGACACGCTGACCGAACCCCAGCGCCCGACGGACAAGCCGCTCCCAGGCTTCAAGGAGATCAAGCCGATGGTGTTCTCGGGGATTTTCCCCGTCGATTCGGCCGATTACGAGAACACCCGCGACGCGCTCGAGAAGCTGCGGCTGAACGACTCGGCCTTCACCTACGAGCCGGAAACTTCCCAGGCCCTCGGTTTCGGGTTCCGCTGTGGATACCTGGGCCTGCTGCACATGGAGATCGTCCAGGAGAGGCTGGAGCGCGAATACAACCTGAATCTGATCACCACCGCGCCGTCCGTGGTTTACAAGGTGGTGAAGAAGGACGGAAGCGAGCTCACGGTGGACAATCCGGCGAAGCTGCCGGGGGAAGGCGAGATCGAGAAGTTGATGGAACCGATGCTGCTCGCGCACATCTACGTGCCCAACGAGTACGTCGGGTCCGTGCTCCAGCTTTGCCAGGATCGCAGGGGCGTGCAGAAGGACATCAAGTACATCGGTACCAAGCGCGTGCAGATCACGTACGAGATTCCCCTCGCCGAGGTGGTGTTCGACTTCTTCGACAAGCTGAAGAGCATCTCGCGCGGGTACGCCTCACTCGACTACGAGCCCCTCGGATACCAGGAAGCCGACCTGGTGAAGCTCGACATCCTGATCAACGGCGAGCTGGTGGACGCGCTCTCGACCATCGTGCACCGCGAGCGCGCCTACCAGCGCGGGCGCGCCATCTGCGAGAAGCTGAAGGAAGAGATCCCCAAGCAGATGTACGAGGTGGCCATCCAGGCGGCCATCGGCTCGCGGGTGATCGCCCGCGAGACCCAGAAGGCGCTGCGCAAGAACGTCCTCGCCAAGTGCTACGGCGGCGACATCTCGCGCAAGCGCAAGCTTCTCGAGAAGCAGAAGGAAGGCAAGAAGCGGATGAAGGCAGTAGGCCAGATCGAGATCCCTCAGGAAGCGTTCCTCGCCGTGCTCCGGGTGGAGGAATGACGGCGGCGGCGGAGACGCGCAGCGCGGCGCAGGCGAAGCGGGAGGCGGAGTTGGTCTCCGCGGCCGACCGCGGGCCGCGCGCGTTCTATGGGGCCGCCGGCTACGGTAAGCTCGCCGGCATCCTCGGCGGCACGTTCGCGATCGCGCTGGTCGCCCAGCACCTCTTGCGGCGGCAGGAATTCCTCCTCGGATCGCTCTGCGTGTTCCTGGCGATCTTCCTGCTCTCGACCATCGGTTCCGCGACCCCCTGGGGGGTGCGCAACCGGGCGCGCAACGAGGCGAGGTCGCTGCGCCGCAGCGCGAGCCGCCTGCTGCGCCGCAACCGCGGCAAGATCCCCGAGAGCGCCGCCGCGGAGGTGGAGAAGGCGATCCTGACCGTTGAAGAGGCCCTGGTGAGCCCGCAGGGCATGCCTGCGGTGCAGGCGCGCCACGCGCTCGACGCGGCGCTCGACCAGCACCTCGCCTTCGCCCGCAAGGGCGCGGTGCGCGAGTACACGGAGTCGATCGGCGGCGCCATCCTGGTCGCGCTGCTCTTGCGCGCGTTCGTGTTCGAGCCGTTCCACATCCCCTCCGGCTCGATGATCCCGACGCTGCTGGTGGGCGACTTCATCTTCGTCAACAAGATGAGCTACGGGCTGCGCATCCCCTTCACCGACCCGGGCCGGGTGCACAAGCTCTGGGAGCGGCCGCCGAAGCGCGGCGATGTGGTCGTCTTCATCAATCCGCAGCATCCGGACGTCGATTACGTGAAGCGGGTGGTCGGTCTGCCGGGCGACCACATCGACATCCGCGAGAACGTCCTCTACATCAACGGCGTCGAGCAGAAGCGCGTCGAGGACGGCGACTACACCTACAAGGACCACTCCGAGTACACGGATACCGACATCGACGTTGTCGCTCGCATGTACATCGAGAACCTCGACGGTCACCAGCACCCCATCCTTGTCCGCAAGGACCCGGTCTTCCAGCGCGCCGGCTCGTTCGTGGTGGAAGAGGGCCGGGTCTTCATGATGGGCGACAACCGCGACAACTCCGCCGACAGCCGCGTGGAGGGTGGAATCGGCCAGATCCCCTTCAGCTACATCAAAGGCCGCGCCAGCGTGATCTGGATCTCGTTCGGGGGAAAGGTGGGCATCCGCCTCGAACGGATGTTCCGCGGGGTCAGGTAGACGAATTCTGGGAGCAACTCTGCCCCTGTGTAAACTGGACGGGTGCACCGGCGGAGCGACCTCGGGATCACCTTCATCACCGTGCTGCTGTTCGCGGCGGTGTTCGCAGGCGTGCTCTGGGCCGTGACCTACGGCGGGGCCTACTGGGAGAACCTGGAGGTCAAGCGCGTGCTCAAGGAAGCGGCCAATCTGTCGTACCGGGAGGCCGACGATCGCCGCATCCACGAGTACGTGTTCAAGGAGCTGCACCACCTCTTCGATCAGAAGGTCGAGGATCACGGCCGCGTGATCACCGAGATGCGGATCGACGTCGACGACGGCGATCTGCGCATCGAGCGCACGCAGGTCCCCGCCTTCATGCACATCTGGTTGACCTACTCGCGCGACGTGCAGGTCCCGCTGCTGCACCAGCAACGCCGCGTCACCTTCAACGAGTACGCCGAACAGGACCTCTCGCCCGTGAAGTGGTGACTTAGAACACATTTCACGACCCGTGCTGGCACGGTTAGCGCTCAAGCGTAATCGCTAAGCCGCCTTCGGTCTCTAGACCACGCTCAGGTGCGTGGCCAGCTTGTGCAGGCTGACGGCGTCCTCGTGGAGCAGCGCACAGCAGAGGTCGGCGCCCAGCGCCGCCGCCCGCGCCGCGGGAAGCTGGGCGACGAGAAGGCCGTCGGCGGCGTCGTACAGCTCGGTCGGGCCGCGCTGCAGCAGAAGCACTCCCCGCCGCAGGACTCCCGCCGCGGACGCGTCGCCGGCGCCGTCGATCGACCATCGCTTGCGGCCGTCGAGGCGCATCGCCGCGCCGCCCGGCCCCACCGCGATCAGCGCGCCATCCTCGTCCGAAAGCAGGTGCCGCGCCCAACCGAGCTCGAAGCGGCTGCGGCGCTCGCCGCCCCCCAGCGAGAACGTCGAGACTGCGCCCCCTGCCAGGACCGCCACCGCGCCGTCGTGCACCGCCGCGTCGCCGGCATCCGGCGGGACTTCCCTTTCCCAGTCCGTCTTGCCCGTCTGCGGGTCGATGCAGGACAGCGTCTCGCTCGAGACCGCCAGCGCGCGGGCCCCGCAGGCGAGCAAGGTCCGGGCGCGAAACCGGCGCTTCCAGAGAATGCGGCCGTCTGCCGGGTCGAGTCCGGCCAGCGACCCGGAGGAGAGCGCGACCACGAGCACGCCGGACACGGGGAGCACGTCGTGCGGCGCGCCGCCGGGGAGCTTCGCGCGGAACTCCAGCGCACCCGAGTCGCCGACCAGCGCGAGCCCTTCGCCCGGCAAGGCCCGTAGCACGCCCGCGGAGAGCGGCCATAGCCGGGCCGGCTGCCTCGCCCCGCGCAGGCGGCGCTTCCAGCGCACTTCACCGCACAGCGCATCGAGCCGCACCAGGGCGTCTCCGTGCTCCGCATAGAAGAGCTCGGAGCCGCGGTTCACCGCTCCGGGCGCCGCGGGCACGCGCCAGATTTCCTCGCCGGTGAGCAGGTCCAGGGCGGCGAGGTGCTCGCTGGATTCGACCACCAGCCGGCCCTGCTCGATCGGAACGGCGCGCACGGCGCCGGCAGCAGGGTTGCGCCAGATCTCGCGATAGACGAGGCGACGGATCCGTCCGTGCGCGAGGGAAGCTCGCTTCTCGCGCGCCTCCTGCGGCGGCGGAGCGGCGACGGCAGCCGGCGTGCGGCGCAGATCTCCGGTCTCCAGATCGGTGCAGTGCGTGAGCAGCGCGCGCGCCCGCTCGCGCAGGTCTGCCGCCAGCTCGTCGCTGCCGTGCCGCAGGGTCTCGTCGGCGTACAGCTCGGACGCGCCCGCGGCGATCTTCGCCAGACGCAGCGGCGGAAGCTTCAGCGGCCGCTTCCAACCCTGCGCTCGCACCTCGTCCGCGGTCAAGTCCCAGCGCAGCTCGTGCGTGCCGAACATCAGGGTCAACGCCGGTTCGCCGCTCTCCCATGCCTCGATGAGCCGGCCGGCGTCCGCCAGCAGATTTCGCAGGAAGAGAAACACCGGCCCTTCCCAGGTGAGGCCCGGCGCGCCGCTGCGCAGCAGCGTGACGGAACCTCGTCCGACGTGCGCGGCGAGCGGCGCGAAGGGGATCTCGGCTACGCTCCGCAGGCGCGCCATCGTCTCGGGCGGGAGCTGGATCGACAGCTTCTCCGGCTTGCGATGCACGTGGCTGAGCAACGTCTGCGGCTCCGCATCGCGCGGCGGCCGCGGCCTTGCCGGCCGATGCCGGCCTCGAGCGAGCATGGCGCATTCCGCTCCCAGCCGGCGCGCGAGCCGCGCTCCGGACAGCGCCGGGCTGATCGCGAGCAGGTCGAGGAGCAAGCCACGCGCGGCGTGCAGCGTCGCCGCCCTCATCTTCTGCCCGTCGACCAGCAGGCCGGAAGCGATCACCCGCGCCGGCGGGGCCAGCGTCACCAGCGTGAGCAGCAGATCGTGCCCGCGCGCTTCCAGCACGAGCTCCGTCGGTCCCGGGCCGATGGTGGCCTGCGCCGCCGGCTGGCCCTCGCCGATGCGGATCAACGCCTGCGCCAGCTCGTCGACCGCTTGCAACACGCGCGCTTCGCCGACGCCGGCCGCGATGTCGACTCCGTCGACCTCGATGCCCAGCACGTCGAGGATGTCCGAGCCCGTGAAGCCCTTGGCGCGAGCGCCGCGCAGCGCGCGAAGCTCGCCCACATACGCGGGGTTGAGGCGCCACGATCGGCCGGGTCGGATGCGGATCACTGCAAAGAGGCTAAGTTCGTTGACACCGCCAAGGCAACTCAATAGGCTGACTGGAATTTTCGGAGCGGCGGAAGGGTAGCCTCCACCTGGTCCCGACCGCACTCCCGCGGAGTGTCACATGACGTTCACCGAAGCGGCCGTGGAGGTCCTGCGGCGCGCTGGCAAGCCCCTGCACTACAAGGAAATCGCGGATGCCGCCCTTCGGGAGAACCTTCTCTCACACGTGGGGCAGGATCCGGAGATCACCATGGGCCAGCGCCTCGCCGCCATGGCCAGGCGCGAGGACGACCGCAAAGTCGTTGCGGTGATGCCGGAGGGGACCTTCGCGCTGCTCGAATGGGCAGTCCCGCAGGAGCTGCAAGTGGAGGCGGTGGTGCCGCCCATGCAGCCGGCGGAGACCGGCGAGCCGCTCTATCGGCCGCGCGAGCGCGAGCCCCGCGCGATCCATGCCCAGGCCAGGCGCAGGCTGGCGGAGCTGCAGGCCGAGCACGAGGAAGGCTCCGAAGAGGTGGAGGCGGAGCGGCGCCGCCAGGACCAGGGCCGCAAGGGGCAGCGGCGCTTCCCCCCGCCGGCGGAGGTGGTCTTCGAGGCGCTCGCGCAGCGTCAGACCGGCGCGGTGCTGGCCGAGCTCGCGGCGGATCTGCTCCACCGGCAGCTCCTCTCCGACGCGCTGGTGCGCGACCTGCCGTCCCTGGTCGCCGCGCTTCTCGAGGACAACCGGCGGCGGACCGAGGCCGGTCGCAAGCCGGCCTTCATCGTCGACGGAGACCGGGTGACCCTGGTCGAGTTTCCTCCGCCCACGGCGCTCCCGGAAGAGACGCGTGTACCGCACGTTGGCGCGCGGCCGCTCGGCGCCATCCAGCTGGGCACGGAGGTGCGGCGGGCGGTGATCCGCGCGCTGCGCCGCCGGGTGACGGAGCTGGATACCAGCGCCTTCGAGAACCTGTGCGCGGCGCTCCTCGACAGGATGGGGATGCGCGACGTGCGGGTGGCGAAGCGCAGCAAGGAAGGCCCGCTCTACCTGGCGCGTCAGCGGCGCGGCGTATCCGATCTGCGCGTGGCGGTGAAGCTGGTGCGCGGGGGCAGGGAAATCGGACGCGCGGACGTGCAGGAGCTGCGCAAGGACCTGGCCCACTACTCGGCGCAGATGGGCCTCGTGCTCGCCCCCGGAGAAGCGGGGCGCGACGCGCGCAGCGAGGCCAGCGCTGCCGGCCAGGCCCCGGTCGCGCTGTACACCGGCGAGGCGTTGCCGGAGGAGATGATCGCCTGCCGCGTCGGCGTCACCGTGCAGACGGTGGAGGTGCCCGATCTGGACGAGGCATTCTTCGCCGGCCTTCTGCGGCACCGGGAGGACCGCGGCGAAATCCGCGAGCGCAAGCGCGAAAGGGAAGAGCGCCCGGCCGCGCCGCAAGAGGAGGCGGCTCCCCCGCCGCCGGTCGCCGAGTCCACGGCCATCGCTTCCGCTGGCGCGAGCGGCACGGGCGAACCCGAGGCGGCACCCGAGGAGGTCCCTTCCGAGGCCCAGCCTGGGGCGGAAACCGCGGCCCCGGGCGCCGAGGGCGAGGAGCCACGCGAAGCGCGCCGCCGGCGCGGTCGCGAGGAGCGGCCTCGCGCAACCAGCGCCGCCGAACAGGCGTGGGGTCAGCCTGCGGGGACCATGCGATTCGCGCCGCCCCCTGGGCCGACTGTGGTCTCCGCGACCACAACCGGACGCGAGGACTCGTCGGGCACGGAGCCGGCCGAAAGCAGCGCGGAGCCGGCCGGAAGCAGCGAGGAGCCGGCCGAGGCGCCGGAAACGCAGAAGCCGGACCCTTTTTGACCGCGGGGGCGCGCGCCCTTAGCATCGGGCCCAGGACAGCGCCGATGCATCCAGCGAAAAGCCTGGCCGCGCTCGCGATCGCCGCAACGGCGTGCAAGCCGTCGGCTTCCAACCGCGCGCTGGTGGTCGGCAGCATCAGCGTCAGCGAGGCGGGACTGGCGGGCAAGCCGGAGATCGGCGAGTCCTCCGAGGCCCTGCGCGAGCAAGTGCGCGCCGCTCTCGAGGCGAGCGGCCGATTCGCGGTGCGCGAAGGGGGTCCGCTGCGCATCCAGCTCGACATCGACCGGGCCCAGAGGACGCTCGCTCCGGCGGGCGTGTTCGACCCCTCGAAGCCGCTCCTCGAGCAGGAGGTCGCGGACGTCGCGGTCACCCTCGAGATGACGTCCACGGGCGCGCAAGGCGACGTGGAGCGCCTGGTGGCCGAGGGAGCCGCGCGCAGGCCCACCAACGCCGACGACAGCCTGGATCCAGCCGCCCGCCACGCCGCCTTCAGCGCCGCGGCGGAAGCCGCGCTCCGCGAGGCGGTCGCCGCGCTCGACGCGCAGATCGATGCACGGGGAAAGACGGACGACGCGCTGCTCAAGGACCTCACCGCGGACGATGCCCGGGTCCGCGATTACGCCATCCGGGTGCTCGCCGATCGGCGCAGCCCCGCGGCGGTGCCGCAGCTGATCGCGCGCCTGGAGGATCCGAATGCGGAAGTGGCGCGCCGGGCGACGGGAGCGCTGATCGCCATCGGCGACCGCCGGGCCGTGGCCCCGCTGATCGAGATGACCCGTCACCGGCATCCTGACGACGTCGGGCCCATCCTCTACGCCATCGCCAGCCTGGGCGGCGCCGAGGCGGAGGCGTTCTTGTTCACGCTCGAGAGCGGCGCGCCCGACGAGGAGACGCGCCGCGCGGCGAAGGGTGCGTACGAGGACCTCATCCGCCGGAAGAAGGAGGACGCCGCCCGCGTCTCGCAGCGCAGGCGGGTCCGCCCGTGAGAAGGGCCGCCGCTCTCGGACTGCTGCTCTTCGCCTGCAAGGCCGGGCCGCAGGCATCGCCCGCGGCCGGATCCGGCGAGGATGCCACCAGGTACTACCCGCTCGCCGTCGGCAACTCCTGGACGTATTCGTTCCGCGGTTCCGACCGGCGCGAGACCATCCAGATCGTCGGACGAGACGGTCCCTGGTTCATCGACGACCACCGCGGCCGCCTTCGCTACGAGCCGGACGGGGTGCGCGACGCCGACCGGTATCTGCTGCGCACGCCTCTCTCCGCGGGAGCCACCTGGAGCGCGGTCGAGAACTTGATCGTGCAGCGTTTCGAAGTCGTCAGCATGGATGGCAGCGCCGTGACCCAAGCAGGGACCTTCACCCGCTGCGCCGTGGTGCGCAACGAGCAGGTCCTCGCCAAAGGGGGCAAGTTCGTCACGGAGTGGACGTACGCTCCGAAGGTCGGACTGGTGCAGCTGGTGACCAGCACCGTCGACGCCAAGGGTCGGCAGCAGGAACAAACGCGTCTGCAGCTGGTCGCCTATCGCGTCGGGCAGTGATAGACGACGCCGAGTGGAGCCCTACCGCGTCCGCGTCATCTACGGCGACACCGACCAGATGGGCGTCGTCTACTACGCCAACTACCTCCGGTTCTTCGAAGGAGCGCGCGGCCACTTCATCCGCGGCCTGGGGCTCTCCTATGGGGAGATCGAGAGCCGAGGCATCCTTCTGCCGGTCCTCGAGGCATCGGTGCAGTACGTCAAGTCCGCGAAGTACGACGACGTGCTCGAAGTGCATCTCTCCGAGACGCATACCCGGGTGAAGATCCGATTCGAGTACAAGGTGCACCGCGAGCAGGACGGCGCGGTGATCGCCCTGGGCCATACGGTCCACGTCTGCGTGGGTCCGGAGCTGAGGCCGACCCGCGCTCCGGACTGGCTGCTGCAGAAGCTGCAGGGCGGCCGGCTGGAGCTGCGCAGCGGCGCGACTGCTGGTCAGGAGGGCAAGCGGAATGGATAGGAACATCGGGCTGGAGGCGGTGCGGCTGACGGAGGCGGCGGCGATGGCCTCGGCGCGGGTGATGGGCCGCGGCGACGAGAAGCTGGCCGATCAGGTCGCGGTGGACGCGATGCGCAAGGCGTTCAACCAGCTGAACATCCGCGGGACGGTGGTGATCGGGGAAGGCGAGCGCGACGAGGCGCCCATGCTCTACATCGGCGAGAAGGTGGGGAAGGGCGACGCCGCGGATCCCGAGGTCGACATCGCCCTCGATCCGCTGGAGGGGACGACGATCACCGCCACTGGCGGACCGAACGCGCTCAGCGTGATCGCCATGGCGGACAAGGGCAACCTGCTCGCCGCGCCGGACACGTACATGGACAAGATCGCGGTGGGGTCCTCCGCCAGGGGCGCGATCGACCTGAACAAGAGCCCGTCGCAGAACCTGCGCGCGATCGCCGACCGCAAGGGGGTCTACGTCGACGACCTGACGGTGATCATCCTCAACCGGTCCCGGCACGAGAAGCTGATCGACGAAGTCCGCGGGACCGGCGCTCGCATCAAGCTGATCGGCGACGGAGACGTCAGCGCCGCCATCGCCACCTGCTTTCCGGAGACCGGTGTCGACGTCCTGATGGGCATCGGCGGGGCGCCGGAAGGCGTGATCGCGGCCGCTGCCATCCGCTGCATGGGCGGCGACATGCAGGGCCGGCTCGCGCCTCGCAACGAGAAGGAGATCGAGCGCGCGCAGAAGATGGGGATCAAGGACGTGAAGAAGATCTTCGAGGTGGACGAGATGGCGCGGGGGAACGTGGTCTTCGCGGCTACCGGCGTCACCTCAGGGGATTTCCTGCGCGGGGTGCGCTTCTTCAAGGGTGGGGCGGAGACCCACTCCGTGGTGATGCGCTCGAAGAGCCGCACCATCCGGTACATCCAGTCGCGGCATACTTTCGAGCACAAGCCCGCGTACGGGTAGGCCGATCACGGCCACGTCGCCGTCGCCGTTCACGTCCACGTCAACGCCCAACGTCACGTGAGCGTTGACGGCGACGGCGACGTGGCCGGCTTCTCCAGCGTGCGAATCGCTAGCACAAGTGTGCGCAGTGCGTCAGACTGCGCCTTGGAGGCTTCCGACGATCGTGCGATCCCAAGGGCATCTGGTCCGTGTGAGCCGGTCGATCGAGATCGATGTGACGCCCGAGGCGTTCCACCGCGTGGTGCAGGACTACGCGCGCTACCCGGAGTTCGTGCCGGAGGTGAAGGCGGTCAGGGTAGGCCAGCGGCAGGGCGATTCCGTGGACGTCACGTATTGGCTCGACGTGAAGCTGAAGCTGTTCGACTTCACGCTCCGCCACATCACCCGCTCGCTCGAGCGCATCGAGTGGACGCTCGTCCGCGGCGGCGAATTCATGCGCGCGAACGAGGGCGCCTGGACCATCGAGGCCACCCGAGCCGGCGGAACGCGGGCGACCTACGCGATCGAGATCGACCTCGGGCCCATGGTTCCGGGTACGCTCGAGAAGGCGCTGGCGGAGCGGGGCCTTCCCAACATGCTCGCCAATTTCAAGACCCGCGCGGAGAGTCTCCGTGAAACAATGCGTTGAGGCGTACGTTGCCCACAGTGGGTATGTTGACCCCGAGTGGGTGGATTGTTACAAGTTCTGAAGGGGGCGGACATGCCCTCTGGAGGCCAGGGGACGGGCGGCGGAAAACGCGGGGGTCGTGAAACGATGGTGCCAGGATTGCATCTATCCTGTAGGTGACCCGGAGGTTCTCCAATGCTCGACGCCTTCATCATTGAAGAGATCAAGAAGCGCGAGCGGGAGCAGGAGAACCAGCGGCCGCGTATCGAGTTGCCCCTGCCGGAGCCGACCCCGCAGCGCCAGAACGACCGCAACGAGGAGGATGACGAGCCGCAGCGCGGCGTGATCATCATCGACTACTCGGTGCCAGCGTAGGGTTTCCCCGCGGTGGCGGGGCCGCCCGGCCGATTCTGGACCGGGCACATGAACGAGGGCTCCCGTGCAGGGGGCCCTCGTTGCACTTCGGGGGGCCGCGACTACCGCGCGATCTCCGCCCATCTCTCCTTGATCTCGGCGGCGCTCCACGGCCCGCCCTCGCGAGCCACCCCGGAGGTCTCTGCCATCCTGTAGAGGAAGATCTTCGGACCCTGCACGCCCACGATGGTGCCCGTGATGTCCCCGGCAAGGTCGCTTGCCAGGAACGCGGCCACGGGGGCGATGTACTGGGGTCCGATCTGCTCCGGGGTCATCCCCTTGAACATCGCCAGGTCCTGCGTCATCCGCGTCAGCGCCACCGGAGCGATCGCGTTCACCGTCACCGCCATCCGCTGGAACTCGAGCGCCGCCGTCCGCGTCAGCGAGTAGATGCCGCCCTTCGCCGCCGCATAGTTCCCCTGCCCGAAGTTCCCCAGCAGGCCGGAAAGCGAGGTGGTGTTGACGATGCGGCCGCCCTTGCCCTGCACCTTGAACACGCGCGCCGCCGCCTGGGTGACGAGGAACGTGCCGCGCAGGTGGACGTCGATCACGAGATCGAAGTCCTGCTCGCTCATGTTCAGGATGGTCTTGTCGCGCAGGATGCCGGCGTTGTTCACCACGATGTCGAGCTTGCCGAACTTGTTCAACGCGCTCCACACCAGCCCGTCCGCCCCCTCGCGCGTGGCGACGCTGTCGTAGTTCGCCACCGCATCGCCGCCCATGCCCTTGATCTCGGCGACGACCTTGTCGGCCATGTCCGCCCCCTTGCCGCCTCCGTGCCGATCGCTGCCGAGATCGTTCACCACCACCCTCGCGCCCTCCCGCGCGAAGAGCAGCGCGTGCTCGCGGCCGATACCGCCGCCCGATCCGGTGACGATCGCGACCTTGCCTTCGAGCAGACCCATGTCGTCCTCCGTGTGGGAGGCGGCTTCTAGCACATCGAGGGCCGGCCCGCGGGCCGACCGCCGTTGCCGCAGGCCGGCAGGCATGTTAGGGGCCGCGCCATGACCGAAATCGTCGACGTCCACGCCAGAGAGATCCTCGACAGCCGCGGCAATCCCACCTTGGAGTGCGAGGTGACCGTCGCCTCCGGCACCGTCGGGCGCGCGGCCGTGCCCTCCGGCGCGAGCACCGGTGAGCACGAGGCGCACGAGCTGCGCGACGGAGAGAAGGGGCGCTACGGGGGCAAGGGCGTGCGCACCGCCGTGGAGAACGTGCGCAGCCGCATCGCTCCCCGGCTGATCGGGATGGACGCCGCGGACCAGGAAGGGCTCGACCGGCTGATGATCGAGTTGGATGGAACGCCCACGAAGAAAGCGCTGGGCGCAAACGCCATCCTCGGGGTCTCGCTCGCCGCGGCGCGCGCGGCCGCGATGAGCTTCGGCACACCCCTCTATCGCTACCTGGGCGGGCTCAACGCGCGGACGCTCCCGGTCCCGCTGATGAACATCCTCAACGGCGGCGCGCACGCCGATTCCAACGTGGACATCCAGGAGTTCATGGTCGTCCCCTGGGGAGCGCCCACGTTCGCCGAAGCGTTGCGCATGGGGGCGGAGGTCTTCCATGCCCTCAAGGGCGTGCTCAAGGCCCGCGGCTACTTCACCGGCGTCGGCGACGAGGGTGGTTTCGCCCCCAGCCTGAAGTCGAACAGGGAGGCGTTGGAATTGATCGCCGAGGCCGTCGGCAAGGCTGGCTACAAGCTGGGCAACGATCTGGTGCTCGCCCTCGACTGCGCAGCGAGCGAGTTCTTCAAGGACGGCAAGTATGTCCTGGAAGGGGAGCACAAGACCCTCGATCGCGCGCAGCTGGCGGAGCTCTACGCAGGCTGGGCGAGGGACTTCCCCATCGTTTCCATCGAGGACGGCTACGCGGAGGACGATTGGGACGGCTGGAAGCTCCTCACCGACCGCCTCGGTACCACCGTGCAGCTCGTGGGCGACGATCTCTTCGTCACGAATACCCAGCGGCTCGAGCGGGGGATCGCGCAGGGCATCGCCAACGCGGTGCTGATCAAGGTGAACCAGATCGGATCCCTCACGGAGACGATGGACTGCGTCCGCCTGGCGCACTTCAGCGGCTACCGGACGGTGATGAGCCATCGATCGGGCGAGACGGAGGACGCGTTCATCGCGGACCTCGCCGTCGCGTGCGACTGCGGGATGATCAAGACCGGTTCGGCCAGCCGCAGCGATCGGATCGCGAAGTACAACCAGCTGCTTCGCATCGAAGAGGAACTCGGGCTCTCGGCGCGCTATGCGGGAAGGTCCGCGTTCCCGCGCGCGGCAAGGAAGTGAGCGTCAGGCCGCGAGCGCGGAGCGGCGGCGGGCAGCCCCCAGCAGCGCATGCGCAGCGGACGCGGCAAATCCGATGACGATGCAGCCGCCCCAGAGCACGCGCAGTCCGAACGCGTCGATCACAGCGCCGGCGACCAGCGGGGCCGCGACCATCGCCAGCGCCTGCGCGAGCATCTGCGCGCCCTGGTAGCGCCCGCGCAGGTCCGCCGGGCTCATGGACGCCACGACCGCGCTGACGAGCGGCAGCCCCACCACGTCGCCGACCGTCCAGACCAGCGTGGCAGCGTAGAACTGCGGCATGTTGGAGCTGAGCGCATACGCGCCGAATCCCAACCCGACGCAGATGGAGGCGATCGCCAGCAGGATCCCGCGATCGATCGATCGCAACCAGCGCGCGGTGAACGGCTGCGTGACGAACACGGCGGCGCAGTTGAGCGCCATGAGGCGGCCATACTCCCGTGTCCCGAAGCCGCTGCCCACCACGGCGAGGGGAAGGGCGAACTGGAACTGCCAGAACACGATCATGAAGGCGAAGTGCGTGGCGAGGAATGCCAGGAGAGGGCGATCGCCCACCAAGGCGGTCCAACCCACGGCGCGTCCGCCGGAGGCGGGCAGGGGCCGCGACTCCGGCACCCGGAACACGACGAGCGCTGCGAAGAGGACCGTCGTCAACGCGTCGCCCGCGAAGAGCCCGAGCCAGGTCCGTCCCGCGAGCACGCCGCCGATCCACGCCGAGAAGGCGATGCCGACGTTCGTTGCCCAGTAGAGGAGCGCGAAGGCACGGCCGAGAAGATCGGGCGGCAGGACGTCCGCGACGATGGCCTGCATCGCCGGCCGCGCCATCGAGACGCCGAGCCCGAAGGCCAGCACTCCGGGCGCGATCGCCAGGGGCGACCGGACGAAGCCCAGGTACAGCGCGGAAGCGGCGGAAAAGGCGAGGGCGAGCAGCAGGGCGGGCTTGCGTCCCACCCGATCGGCGATCTGCCCGCCGATGGGTCCCGCGAGGACCGCTCCCACGCCCAGGAGCGAGAGGACGAGGCCGGTCTGCCGGGCGTCGATTCCGCGGGACGAGAGGTACAGCGCGAGGAACGGAAAGACGAAGGTGCCCAGGGAGGAGAGCAGGTACCCGAGCCAGAGCCACCAGTAGACGGGGGGCAGCCCGGCGACGCGACGCATCGCGCGAGGGTACCATTGCCGTGGGCGCTCTACGCCGTCTCGGCGACGGGCAGGCGCTCCTCGTTCGGGAACAGCTCGTCCATCAGCTCGCCGAGCTCGGCCTCCAGCTTCGCCTTGGCGCGGATCTCCAACTGACGCGCCCGCTCGCGCGAGAAACCGAAGTGCTCGCCGAGCTCCTTCAACGTCATCGGCTTGTCGTTCATGATCCGCTGCTCGATGATGTAGCGCTCGCGCGGATCGAGGCGGCCCAAGGCCTCGAGCACGCGCTCCTGCACGATGTGGTGCTCTTCCTGCTCGGCGATCTCCGCGTCCGGGAGGTCGGCGCCGTCCATCACGAAGTCCACGTGGGAGGAACCGCCGTCCTCGCCCATCGGAGCGTCGAGCGAGAGGTCGCGGCCTTCCATCCGCTGCTGCATCTCCAGCACTTCGCCGGGCTTCACGCGCAGCTTCTTGGCGATGGCGCCCTCGCTGGCCTTCTGCATGTCCCCGGTGACGCCGTCGAACTTCTCCAACTCGCGCCGGGTGCGCGCGAGCGAGAAGAACAGCTTGCGCTGCGCCTGCGTGGTCCCGAGCTTCACCAGGCTCCAGCTCTTCAGGATGTAGTTCTGGATGAAGGCGCGGATCCACCACACCGCATAGGAGATGAGGCGGATGCCCTTGTCGGCATCGAACTTCTGCACCGCCTTCATCAGGCCGATGTTCCCCTCCTGGATGAGGTCGGCCATCTTGATCCCGTAGCTGCGGTATTCGTAAGCGACCTTCACCACGAACCTGAGGTTCGAGGTCACCAGCTTGTGCGCCGCATCTAGATCCGCGCTTCTGGCGTATAGCCGTGCGAGACGCTGCTCTTCGTCGACGGTGAGAAGTGGGTACTTGTTGATCTCCGCCAGGTACATGGCAAGTGAGCCAGTGCTCGACGGAAGGGCAGACGGTTGCATGGTTCCTCCGGGCTCGGAACGATGCCGTTGCCATGAGCAAGTGGGATGCCACCGCGGCAGAACCGCGGTTCACAGGGGCTTGACGTCTTCGAGTCGGATGTATGTCCACGCGGCCGGTAAGAACTGCAGGCCTGCCCGCCCGCTAGACCGGTAACTCTTGAGCAGCCGTTCGCTTGCGCACTCTTGTGCCTGCGCTTAGGTTGGCCGGGATGCCGTCCAGGCCCATGCGGGGGAAGTATCTCGGCTTCGTCGCGCACGAGATCAAGAACCCGCTGGCGACGGCACTCTGGTCTTGCGATCTGCTGAAGAGGATGGAGCCGGCGGACCGCGCCGGCGCTCGCGCGGAGAAGATGATCGACGTCTCCCTGCGCGCGCTCAGGCGGATGCGACGCCTCGTCGATGATTTCTTCACCATCGAACGGATCCTGGAGCACGGCTACGAGCTCAAGCGGGAGAACGTGGGCCTCAAGGATCTCGTCGAGCCCGCCATGCACGCTCTGGCGGAAAAAGACGGTGTATCGACGGAGAGTTGGGTGCTCGAGCTGGATGAGGTCTCGACCGTCGGCGACGTGGAGATGCTGCGGCGCGCAGTGCGCTTGCTGCTCGAGCACATGGCGCGCGCGTCGCCTGCCCCGCGCCTGTCCATCTCCGGGCGCGCTGACGCTGAGAGTCCGGCGCTGCACATCCGGGCGGAGGCGGCGCCCAAGCCGCTGATTCCGCCCGCCCCCGAGGAGCGCGCCAGCGGCGATCCTACCGGGGGGGTCCTCGGGTTCGAGCTGGCGACCCACATCCTCGCGTCCCAGGGGGGACGGGTGGAAGAGCGGGACGGAGGGCTCTGGCTGGTGTTTCCACGAGCCTGAGAAGCACCCGTCTCACCGGCCGGTACAGTCCAAAGCAATAGTCGCTAAGCCGCCTTGCGGCGGCCGCGACCAAGCCCCCTTGCGGCGGCCGCGCCTATGGGTTGCGATCGTCTTTCGGCCGATCGAGATCGTCGAGCTTCTCCTTGATCCCTTCGCGCACGTCGCCGGCGACGTCCTTGATCTTGCCCTTCAGGTTGTCGAGCTTGCCTTCGGCCTCGAGATCGCGATCGCCGGTCACGACGCCCACGGTCTCCTTGATGCGGCCTTTCGCCTTGTCCAGATTGCCTTCGAGATTCTTCTTGTCCATGTACGCTCCTCCGGAGGGTACGTTGTCCACCGCAGGGATGCGCGCCGAGCCTCGGCCTACCGGGCGGCAACCTGCTCGGGCATCAGCAGGAAAGATTTGTACGCAGCGAGGACGTTTCTCGGGTAGGCGTGCAGCCTTCGCCAGGCGCTGGTTCCCCGCTGCACGGATCGTGCGACGCGCGGCCCAGCGTTGTAGGCGATCAGCGCGCGGGTGAGGTCGCCGTCGAAGCGCGACATCAGATGCGCGAGATAGCCGGTGCCGAGCTCGATGTTGAACACCGGGTTGAAGAGGTGCGCCGGACGGATCTTCACCCGCTCGGACTCTTTCTCCAGGAGCCAGCGCGCTGTCGGCGGCATCACCTGCATCAGGCCGCAGGCGCCTGCGCTGGAGACGGCGAACGGATCGAAATGCGACTCCACCTGGATCACCGCGGCCACCAGAGCCGGGTCCAGGCCGTTGCGACGGGCCTCGCGGACGATGGCGGCCATCACGCGGCGCCGCTCGTCGCCCCAGAGCGCCGTTCCATCCTTCATGAAGCGCGATACGCCGATGCGCTCCGCTTCGCGCAGATCGGCGAGCTCTTGTTCCGCGCCAGCGACGGAGAGCGCCTGGATGCGCGACGTCGCCAGTGAAAGGTCCCCTTCCGCCCGGCGGGCGCGCTCGTTCGCATTGCGCGCCGTCTCCACGGCCACCGCGGTGGTGAACGTCAAGTTCGCGAAACGGTCGTCGGGGTCCGGCCGCTTGACGAGCCCCAGCACCGCGCCGGACGCGCTCGCGCCGCAGGCGAAGGCGAGCGCGAGCGCCAGCGAACGGCGCCGGCTGGCCGCCGATCGGCGGCCAGCCGGCCCCCTCCCCCGGATTACCGGAGGCGAGACCCCCACCCCCCACGCCGCCGCCCCAGTCATCCCGTCTCCCCGGAGGAACCGACGGTTCCCCTCGCCGCGGGGAGCCCTCGAGCAGCCGGCGTGCCAGTGAGCGCTCCGCTCGGCAGGCTGGTCGATCGGCAGGGCAGGAAGGGAACGCTTTTGCCCAACTTGATCCGCCAGGTTCCGCGTGTTAGAAGCCGCGGCCCCCAAGGGACCGGGGACTCGCAGTCACGCAACCCCTACGCACGGCGCGGTCTCGGGCCGCCGCCGCAGCCTCTGCCCTGCACGCTGCGCGCAATGACGCGGTAGGAACGCGAGGAGCATGAGATGTCGAAGGGCCTCATCGGCAAGAAGGTCGGCATGACGACGGTGTTCGCGGAGGACGGCTCCGCCATCCCCGTCACCGTCGTGGAAGCCTCGCCAAATCTGGTGGCCGGGCACCGTACGCTGGAGCGCGACGGTTACACCGCCCTACAGCTCGGCTACGAGGAGCTAGACGAGAAGAAGGCGGAGCGGCGCAAGACGAAGCCCTATCTCGGCCAGTTCAAGAAGAAGGGCCAGAAGCCGCATCGGATGATCAGGGAGTTCCGGGTGGAGGAGAAGGAGCTCGGCGACTTCGCCATCGGATCACAGGTCAGCGTCGCCCTCTTCAAGAAGGGCGACCGCGTGGACGTGACCGGCATCACCCGCGGATTCGGCTTCGCGGGCGTGGTGAAACGCCACCATATGAAGGGCGCCGCCCGCGACTCCGCCTCCAGCCACGAGCACCACCGCCACATGGGCGCCGTCGGACAGCGCAAGACGCCGGGCCGCGTCTTCAAGGGCAAGCGCATGCCGGGACACATGGGCGTCGACCGGCGGACGGTGCAGAACCTGACGGTCGTCGACGTGGTCCCCGAGAGCAACCTGCTGGTGATCAGCGGGAGCGTCCCCGGCTACGACAAGTCGATCGTGATCGTCCGGCCCACCGTGAAATAGGTCATCCGACGATCTCGCACTTCAGGCCGCGCGCGTCCCGCTCGTTCCCGCCGAGGACGCGCGCCTTTCCCCGCCGCGCCCGGCGCGCCGACCAGAGCAGGGCGTAGGCGTCGAGCACGTCGTCGCGCGCCGCTCCGGGAACGCCGCGGATCTCGCCGAAGATCGGGTTCAGTAGCCCGCGTCGCTCCGCTTCACCGTCGGCACTCTTCTTCGCGAAGAGGAGCGGCGCACCGTTCAGGAGCGCGAAGCTCACTTCGGGATGCGCCTCCCGCACCCGCCGCTGCAGCCGGGGCGTCATCGCCTCGTCGACCTCGCGGATCTTGTGGAGGATGTTCCACAGCTGGATCGAGCATTGCCTGCCGTATCGGCGCGCGCGGAGCAGCCGGCGCCA
>MNFJ01000047.1 GCA_001918155.1 Deltaproteobacteria bacterium 13_1_40CM_4_68_19 | reverse complement strand
GTCTTCCCCACCAGCCGGTTCGGCAGACCGGGCGATTCCAGATCGAGGTTCCCCTGCTGGCTCTGCGCCGAATGGCACGACGAGCTGCTGCAGCTCAGAGGAAAGATGTCGACGACGGGATCGCACCCTCCGTCCGACGGAGGATTGACCGGTCCCGCGTCCGGCCCCTGCCCGAGATTCGCGAAGCGCTCGGGATGATCGAGCGACCCGGCGCACCCCAGGAGCGCGAGGCACACCGCGCTAGAGGCGAAAACCGCACGCGAGATCGATGCTGAACAGCTCATCGAGAGCGCCTCCAGCGACGTAGGGATCGTAGGGCTGCGGATGCAGCGAATAGAAGAATCGCTGGTAGCGCCCCGACAGGGTCACTCCGACCCTTCCCACGTCCATCGAGGCGCGCACCGAGGCTTCGACGCCGCCCTTGCTGGCGCGTGGGAAATACTTGGAGAGGAAGTCCTGGCGCACGATCAGGAGGTACGCGGCGCCGGCGCCGAGCGCGACGCGACCGAGCGAGATCTGCCCCTCCAGCCCCGGCCGCCAGTACTGGATGGTGCCCGCCGGAAGGAGATAGCCAGGAAGCCGGGCGCCGCTGAAGACCTGGCGCAGGCTCCCGTAGCCGACACTGACCGCGCCGCGCTCCCGGCTGTCAGACATGACGCGCCAGCGCAAGCCCGCCTCCCAGGCGATCTCCTGCGTGCTGAATGCCAGCACGTTGTCCGCGGTCAGCGTGCTCGACTCGAGCGAGCGCTTGTACCAGCCGTACGCGCCGACGTCGTCGAGAATGGGCAGACGGCCGGTGGAAGGATAAGCCTGGAGAGAGAGACCCCACACCGCGAGCGCGCCACTCTGCCAGCCGACCAGCGTCTGCGTAACCCGATCCCGATAGAAGAGCCGGCGCACCGAGCTCCCGACAGAGACGGACGCGTCCAGCGAGGGGAGCGCGGCGGCGAGGACGCACAAGAGCGCCGTCACGCAGGCACCCTCACCACCACCTGGGTGCCGTCGAACGTCACTTGAAGCGCGGTCAGCGGGCCTGTCGCGGGGCCCAGCTTCACGCTCCCGTCGAGGTTGAACAGCGAGCCGTGGCACGGGCAGATGAAGAGCTGCTGCGCCCCTCGGACTGCACAGCCCAGGTGCGGGCAGCGGGCATCGAAGGCGAGCATCTGCGATGCGCTCGCGCGCAGCACCACCAGCGGAAACGGCACGCCCGCCGCGTGTCCCGTCACGCTGCCTCCCACCTGCGCCAGGGCGGGAAGCTGCTGCACCGTGAACGTCACGGCGCCGCCGGCGGCTGCCGGAAAGACGCCGGCGCTTCCGCTCAGGTCCACGATCAGCGTCTGCCCGTCGGGGCTCAGCTTGGCGGGATAGGTGTCGAGGTCCTCGACGGCGGGCGGGTGCGTGACCGAACCGTCCACCGCGAACCGCGAGAGATGGCAGGGGCAGACGACCGAATTCTCGCCGTCGACCCACGCCACTTCGCATCCCGCATGCGGGCAATAGGCGCCGTACGCCCGCAGCCCCTCCGACGTGGTGTTCGCCACCAGCACCGACACGCGCCGCCCGAGGAAGTCGCTGGCGTCCGCGTGGAGGAGGACGCTGCCGCCGGCCCTGGTCAGTTCGGGCATCCGTGCCATCGGCACCGAGAGCAGGCCCCTCGCCGGCGCCCCGGTCTCGATCGCGACCGGCTCGTCGACGAATTTCCCGCAGGCGGCGAGCGCGCAGGCTGCGCCGCAGCGAAGCAATACGCGGCGCCCGAGATCGTTGCCCATGCGCGAAGCCTACGCGGCGAGAGCGCCCGCGACGACTTTCCCGCCGCGGATGTTGAGGTCGAGGTCTGCGCCGCTGATTCCGCAGGCGGCGCCGAGGCTCTTGCCCATGGCCGAGAGCGTCTCGGAGAAGGGCACGTTCCCGCTCCCGCCCGCGACCGCGCCGCCGCTGGCGGCGTCGATCGACGTCGCGCGGTAGTCGCCGTCGGCCGGCTCCACACCGCCGACCACGCCGCCCTTGAACGGCTTGCCGATCAGCACCGCCACGTGGTGGTCGCCGTGGTGCGTGCGGCCGCTCCCGTTGCCCTTCGCGGCGCTCAGCGTGCGGCCGAAGACGTTGATGGTGGCGAAGGTGACGCGGTCCTGCAATCCCGCGGCGTTGAGTTGGGTCCAGAGCTTGCCGATGCTCGCCACCCCCGCGACCGTCTCCCTGCTCTCCCTGGCCAGCGCCGCATCGGTGTGGTTGTCGCCGCCGAAGGGAATGTGGATGCTCACCACCGGGCTGACGTTCATGCGGAAGAGGATCAGCGCCGCGGCCACCTGCGAGTCCGAGCTGTTGTCCTTGATGGCGGCGAGCGAGCTGAGCAGGCTCTCGGAGACGTTGCGCGCCTGCTGCTGCGAGAGCGCGTAGCGGTCGATGAACGCCCGCTGCGCCGAATTGCCGTTCTGCCGGTACCAGTCGTTGACCCGGTTGAGGTCGGCGTCGCGGATCTGCTGGATCTGCCCGAGCGGCCCGGTCGGCGACGAGAGCAGGAAAGCCAACGCCGATGGCGAGAGGATGGGCTGCGGCCGCCCGCCCACGGTCAATCCTTCCGAGGCGCTGCGCGGCCCCAGCGCCAGCGGCTCCGTCTGCACCGTGCCCAGGCACCCGGCCAGCTGCGTCGAGAGCAGCGACACCAGCATCTCGTGGTGCGAGATGAAGCCCTGCAACGTCATCACGTTGGCCATGTCGGGATGCACGACCGTGTACGTGCCGTGGTGGAAGAAGCAGGTCCGGTCGAGCATCGCCTGCGGGAGCTGTGCCCAGGGGGTGGCCGCGGTCCAGGCCTGGCCGGAGAGCGTGAGCTGCGCCGGCGCCATGGCCACGTCCGGCGGGTGGGCGATGTCCGGGATCAGGTACATGCCCGGGACATTGGCGTTGAGCGGATCGCCGTCCGCGGACGAGCTGAGCAGGATGTACTGCGCCGCGGGGTTGGTGGCGCAGCCTGTAGTTTGCGCCCCGGCCCGCCGGGGGTTGGCCAGCACCGCGATCGGGATGCCGGTGGCGAGCGAGCGCAGGCCGAGCAGGCCGGCCCCGAAGAGGGTTTCGAGCAGCAGCTTGCGGCGCGAGAGGTTCATGGTCACTGGCCCATCCCCACCACCCCCGGCGAGAGGCAGGCGATCACGAAGGTGGACTTGAGCGCGTCGGAGGCCGAAAGCCCCGCGGCGACCGCCGACTGGAGGTGTTGACCCAGGATCGAGAGCAGCGTTGCATCGCGGCCGGCCCCGACGCCCATCAGCGTGTGCACGAAGTCGGCGATGGCGACGTCGGGCGAAGCGCTCGACCAGCGCGTCCCCGGGCCCGCATCGATCAGCCTCCCGGCGAAAATGGCGCAGATGTTCTCCATGCCCGTCCGGAAGAAGAGATTCGCGTCATTGGTCAGTACCGGCTCCTCCGCGCCGCGGCTGTAGGAGTCGGAGGGCAGCACGCGCGCGATGAACTGCACCGCTTTCAGGTCCTGTGGCACTACGGTGTTCACGTCGAGCCCGCACGCGTCCGTGATGCCGAGCCGGTTGGAGAGCGCCGCGCACAGGTGGTCGCGCCGGGAGACGGGGAACACCTCGCCACCCTGCGAGACGGTCCTGGTGGGCGCGAGATAGGTGACGAGCGGCGAGGAGAAGAGCGTCTTCTCCAACGTGTTCCAGTTGTAGTTGCTGTCCGCGAAGATCGTGGCGATGCGCGCGAACTCCCCATCGGTCTCGTCGCAGCGCGCGGAGTTCGCCCAGGTGCACAGCTTCTGCACCCAGGCCCCGGCGAAGTCCGGGTGGGCGGCGAGCTGGCTGGCGAGGTCGAGGATGCCCCTGCCCGACACCGCGACCCCGCGGAACCCGAACGATCCGGGGAGCGAGATCTCCTCCGGGTCGGTCTGCGGATGGAAGTAGTAGCTGTACTGCTGCCGGAAGAACTGCCGCATCGGATCGAGCGACTGATGACAAGCGTAGCAGGCCGTGCCCTGCGGCGCATGCGTCTGATCGACCGAGGCGGTCGAGGGCGGCAGCGTGGCGTTCTGCGGGCTGATCGCGTGCCCGAGCGCGACGATCAGCGTCTGGTTGGCGGTGACGCGCGCCTGGTTGCTGTTGTTGGTGTTCCACTCGGCCAGGAAGGAGGGGGTGGTGAAGAAACCGACCCGCGGCGTGCGCAACAGGAGGTTACCGCCGGTGCGGAAGTTCACCAGGTCGAGGACGCTGCTGACGCCCTGGTCCGGTCCGGCCTGGACGATCTCGACCATCTGCCACTGCTGGCCGTCAGCGACCGTGAGCGGCTGGTAGGCGGCGGGGAACGCCGGCGGCTGGCAAGTGTGCTGCTTGCCGTTGCCGTCCAGTACGGAGAACGACTTGGGCCTGCCCTGCTGCAGCGTCACGTAGAGCGACACGCTCACNGAGGACTGGCCGTCGCGGCCGTCGTAGACGATGGGGTCCTGCGGGCACAGGCCGTCGTACGCGGCGCCCATCAACTGTGGAGCGTAGAAGATCATGTAGTTCGGGCTCTTGCGATCGAGGGTTTCGCTGAGGGGAATCACGCCGTTCTTCGCGGTCAGCGTGAACTTGAAGCCGGGATTCGCCTTGGCGAACAGGTCGACGCTCCCTCCCGAGTCGTTCACCCGGATGCCGTCGAGATACGCGTAGAGCAACATCAGCCGCGGCGTCAGCATGAACCGCCGCGTGGTCATCGTGGAGGTGAACGGCTGCCCTTCCTCCACCAGCTGGAGCGCGGTGCGGGCGAAGCTCTCGCGCAGGTTCGCGAGCAGGCGCGCGTCGAGGACACCCTGCGCGTCGTCGAGCTGATCGTCGAAGTCGGCCGACACGGCCTGGCTCTGCTGGAAGGCGTTGGAGAAGAAGCCGAGCATCTTGGCGGTGTGCTGCGGAGTCGCGGTCCACTGCTCGACCAGCCCGCGCAGCGCCTTCGGGTCGGCCTGGACCGCCTGGACCTCGGCGTCGGTGGGAGGCAGCCCCGTGAGCAGGCCTTTCACCTTGGCGAGCGAGGCGGCCACGGTGACGGGCTCGATCTGGCCCTCGGTCACGGGTCCCGGCAAAGACACGTCCAGCTTGCCCGTGCAGGACACGAGACACGCCGCCGCGAGCACGGCAACGAAGGATTGCATCGGCCTGTCGGACAAGCCGCTCACCCTCCCTCCAGAGCTCTCGAGCAACGCCTGAGGCTAACCAATCAACGTTGTTCAGCCACCCGCCGCAGTGATGGGGCTCACGGCCACACCGCGGGCGGAGGTGACCTCACCGCCGCCGGGGTGGTGGCACGTGGGAGCTTGCGACGCCCGGTGGGCGGCACTCGCCGTTTCGAAAGCGGTGCGGGGATGCGAGAAGGATCGAGGAGGTCTGCATGTACCTGCTCGCCTTGCTCCTGCTCGCCGCACCATCGGACTACGCCACCAATCGCGGCACCGCCGGCATATCGGTCTCCGTGTCGGGCCAAGGCGATCCCACCATCGGCGCCACTTACTTCGTGTTCAACGACGTGGCCGCACGCATCGACGTCGGATTCGACGCGCCATTGACTCCGGGCGGAGCCGGTCAGAACACCCTCTACAGCCTGGGTGGCGGGCTGCGCTTCTATCCGTTCAAGCGCAATCACGCCGCCGTCTTCCTGCAACCTGCCATCACCGTCGGCCGGGAGAATTCGCCCGCCGTCAGCGCCGAGGCCGCGTTCTTCTTCCTCTTCGGCGCCGGGGTCGGCATCGAGTACTTCTTCGCCAGCAACTTCTCTGCCGGTGCCGTGCTGCAGCTGTCCCTGAAGTTCGCGAACCTCGCCGGCCCCGCCGGTACGCCGATCTACACGACCGCGAGCACCGCCACTTCGGGGTTGTCGGCGAACATCTATTTCTGAGCGCGGAGCGGCCTCGGCCCGCGGTTAGAACGTGAGGACCGTGAACCCGGTCAGCGACGCGGCGAGCGTGGTGTAACCGACGATCTGGTGCGCGAGGGCAAAGTCGCGCTGCGCGTACTGCCCCTCTTTCGAGGCGGTGACGATGCCGAGCACGATCTGCGTCGCCATCCCGGCGGCCGCGACCGTCATGGCGATCTTGTGCACCGTGGCCGTGTCGAGGCCCGTCGGTTTTTCGATGGGCACCGGCGCGAACACCGCAAGCGAAGCCGTGCCGGCGAAGATGGCGGTGGTGGCGACGGCCACCCACCGGTGCCAGGCGCGATAGGTCCCGACGTCGCCTCCGCCGCCGTACTTGTCCCGGTAGTCGAGCTGACCGAGCACGGCTGTGGCGGTGAGGCTGCCCAGCGTGAGGAAGCCGCCGATCTGGTGATAGAAAAGCATCGTGCGGCGCTTCGCGAGCTGTCGCTCCAGCTCGCGCTGGCGCGCGAGCGCGGCGGCGCTTGGGGTGGCTGCCTTCGGAAGCAGATCGAAATCGTCGCGCGGAGGCTTCCCCTCGGGCTTCGGCCCGGACTGCCGCTGCGCGAGCACGAGCTGCGGCCGCGGGACCTCTCCGGCCGTGGGCGCGATGAATGCAGCGAGCAGGAGGAAGACGATCATTCAGTCCTCCCCGGACGAAGGGCGCTCATCGACGACTCGTACAACAGGAGGGGAGGAGGAGCACATTTTCCTCGAGCCCCAGGAGCAAGGGCATCGTCGCTCGACGCTACTCTCGAGTCGGGGATGGAGCAGGGAATGCGCGAGACGATGGATCAGCTCGAAGAGCTGGTCGCGTCGTTTCGTTGAAGGGGAAATCATCCTCTTCTTGGTTCGTCGGTGGGGCGCGCAGCGCTGACCTGCGCGCCGGCCGCGTCGCCGCCGTGAACAGTGCGGCGACGCGGCGGGGCAGCAGGAAATCGAGCTCGTCGCCCGCGCACATCTGCGCTTTCTTGGAGCGCCTCTTCTTCTCTTCCCGCTCGAGCCGCTTCCGCTCCCGCCGCCGCTGCCGCGCTTGTTCGCTTTGCATGGTGGGAACGGTAGTGCGGGGGTCCGACATTTGAGTGGAGTGGCCATTCTCTACTCGACGCTCCGCCGAACTTGTCCCGAGACGGGACGCACTGCGTCGGATTCGGGGACAGCATTCGCAACTCCTCATGCCAACTCGCCTGAGCGGTGGGAATCGTTGAGCAACCCCACTCCTTCGTCCCCGGCTACAGAACCGAATCTGAAATGCCGTGTGGTCACGGGTAGCTCTTCCTCGGCGTGGTCCGCGGCCTCGGAGTGTTATCTTGACGGCGTGGAACGCGATCCCGTCATCGAGGAATACAAGAAGCACGTCGATCGCACGCTTTTGCGCGAGAACCTGAAGCTCACCGTCGAGCAGCGCCTTCGCAACCTGATGGAGCTGCAAAAGCTGTCCGAGGAGCTGCGGCGGGCCGGCCGGAAGCCGCGATGAGCGTCGATTACGCCCGCTTCTTCGCGGTGCTTTGTGGCGGCGGCGTCGAATTCATCCTCGTCGGCGGCACCGCGGCCAACGTACACGGTTCTGCGCGCTTGACGCAGGACGTGGACATCGTCTACCGCCGCAGCCGCGAGAACGTGGCCAGGCTCGTCGCCGCGCTGGGGCCCTTCGATCCATACCTGCGCGGGGCGCCGCCTGGGCTTCCATTCCGCTGGGACGCGGAGACGATCTGGCGCGGCCTGAACTTCACGCTCAAGACGGCGCTTGGCCCCGTCGATGCGCTCGGAGAGATCGCCGGTGGAGGCGGCTATGACGAGCTCCTTGCGCACACGCTGGAGATCGAGGCCTTTGGCCAGCGCATCCGGTGCCTCGACCTGCGCAAGCTCATCGAGGTCAAGCGCGCGGCGGGAAGGCCCAAGGATCTGGAGGCGGTCGCCGAGTTGGAGGCGCTGCTCGATGAGAGCGGCGGCTAGGGGCCCCTTGAATCACGGGGTCACGGCGGCGAGGGCCTCGCGCTCCGCCGTCGCCCCCTGCAGATCGATGCGGAGGATGGCGGCCGGCCGGGAGGACCCGCCCAGCGCGACCCGGAGCCGGTCGCGTCCTTCCGGAAGCGGCAAGGTGAACGTCACTGTGCGGTCGTCGAGGCGGGCGGTGGAGCCGGAGGACCGCGAGTTGAGCAGCAGGAGGCGCGATTCCTGCGGGCACGGCTCCTTCGTGTCCTTGCGCGTCGCGAACGCCGCCTGCGCCAGGAGCTGCTTGCGGGGCGCCTGTTCGATCCAGAGCTTCTCGAACGCGCCGCGCTCGAGCCTGGCACAGCCCGTCGGGGTGGGAACCCTCGCGAACGGGGCGTCGACGCGTCCCGCGATCGCGTACCCGACCCGATGCACCTCGCGGCGCTCCAGGTCGATGCGCCACGACTCCAGCGGGCGGGTCCGGCTCGCCAGATCGAGCCGGACCACATCGACGCCGAGCGGAAGCTC
>MNFJ01000158.1 GCA_001918155.1 Deltaproteobacteria bacterium 13_1_40CM_4_68_19 | reverse complement strand
ACCTGGATGGCCTGCTCGAGCAAGCCGCCCGGGTTGCCGCGCATGTCGAGCACCAGCCCGCGCAGCGATCCGCCGTTCTGCTGCTTCATCGCGCGGATGGCGGCCATCATGTCGCGGGTGGTGGTCCCGGAAAACCCGCTCAGGCGCACGTAGCCGACGCCGTTGTCGAGCAGCTTGGAGACCACCGTCTCGTAGGTGACCAGCGCGCGAGTGAGATCGAGCCGCTTCGCCTCGCCGCCCTTGTGCGCCACCCAGATGCTCACCTTCGTGCCCGGCTTGCCGCGCATGCGATCGACGGCTTCCTGCAACTCCATGCTGACGGTGGAGTCGTTGTCGATCTGGGTGATGACGTCGCCCTTCTTCACCCCGCCCTTCCAGGCGGGCGTGTTCTTCAGCACCTTGCGGACGGTGAGCTTGTCCTCGATCATCGAGATCACGAAGCCGAGGCCGCCGAACTCGCCGCGGGTCTGGACCTTCATCTCCTTGTAGACGTCGGGCTTGAGCAGCCAGGAGTGCGGGTCCAGCGTGGAGAGCATGCCGTTGATGGCGGCGTACTCGATCTCGCGCTGGTCCGACTGGGTGACGAGGTTGTCGCGCACGAAGCTGAAGACCTCGTGCATCTTGAGCGGGATCTGCCAGATGGAGTCGATGTCCCGGTAGTCGAATTCCCGGGTTGCGTTGCCCACCGTCACCCGCACGTGGTTCTCGGGGATGCTCGCGTTGGCGTGGCCGCAGCCCGCCACCTGCGCCCGGTTCGCTTCCAGGATACCGCCCTGCTGCGCACTGTTGGCCGCCCCGATCATCGAGGTCCCCGGCTCGCGATTCACGGCGCGGTCATCGCAGGGCGGTCCGCCCACCTCCACCATCACCTCGGCCACCTGCCGCTCCACGGCCTCGAGGGACGCGGTGAACATCTCCTTGGGATTGATCCGGCTGGGATCGACGTAGTTGTCCTTGATCTGGACGATGGTCTTGCGGAACACGTCGAGGCTGGCCAGGTCGTAGTTCTTGTCCCTCTGTGGATCGATGGCGGCTTGCGCCTCGCGCGCCCGCAAGGGGCCGCGGTCGCTCGAAAGGGCGAGCAGTGATGCAGCGATCGCGGCGGGGGCGAAGAGGGCGAGGCGAGCGGTCTTTCGCATGGTCGGCGGCTCTTTCGGCAAGCGGGCTTCAGAACAGGATAGCCAGCACGCCTCCTGCCAACAAGAACGCGCCGGGTTCAGGGTTCTTTAAACAGACCGGACTCCGCCGGCATGCCGAACTGCTCACCGGCGGACGACCGCGTATCCCTTGGCCTTGAGGGCGCCGATCAGGGCCTCGATGTGATCGGGACCCCGGGTCTCGAGCGTCAGGTCGATCTCGGTATCGCCGATGGCGCCCTGTAAAAATGCCCTGTTATGGTGCACTTCCAGGACGTTGGCGCGCTCGGCGGCAACCGTCGCGAGCACGCCCGCGAGCATGCCCGGCCGGTCGGGGACCCTCACCGCGACCATCACCCGCCGGCCTTCGACGACCAGGCCTCGCTCGATGATCCGGGCGATGAGGTTGGGATCGATGTTGCCCCCCGAGATGGCGCACACGACGTTGGTCGCCGGCCCGAGGCCGCCGATCTTGTGTTGCAGCAGCGCTGCGGCGGGGGCGGCGCCCGCCCCCTCGGCGACCGTCTTCTCGCGCTCGATCAGCGCCAGGATCGCGTTCGCCACCTCCTCGTCGTCGACGCCGACGATCTCGTCCACGTACTTGCGGAAGAGCGGAATCGTCCGTTCCCCGGCGCGCTTGACCGCGATGCCGTCCGCCAAGGTCGTCGCGTTGGGGATGACGATCGGTCCGCCCGCATCGAGGGCGGCGCGCATCTTCGGCAGGTGCGAGGATTCGACGCCGAGGACGCGCACGGAAGGCTTGAGCGACTTCATGGCCAGCGCCATCCCGCCCAGCCAGCCGCCGCCGCCGATGGAAGCGACCAGCACCTCGACGTCGGGGACCTGCTCGAGGATCTCCAGCGCGCAGGTCCCTTGGCCGGCGATGATCGCGTCGTCGTCGAAGGCGTGGATGAAGACGTAACCCTTCTCTTCCTGCAGCCGGCGCGCCTCGGCGTACGCGTCGTCGTAGTTGTTCCCGCAGAGGACGATTGCGGCTCCGAACTTGCGCGTCGCTTGCACCTTGCTGAGCGGCGCGGTCTCGGGCATCACGATGGTCGCCTGGACCCCCAGGCGCTGGGCGTTGAAGGCGACCGCCTGGGCATGGTTGCCCGCGCTCGCTGCCACCACGCCGCGCTTTCGCTCCTCCGGCGTGAGCAGCGCGAACTTGTTGGCCGCCCCGCGTTCCTTGAACGACCCGGTGCGATGCAGGTTCTCCAGCTTGAAGTGGATGCGCGCGCCGCAAAGCTCGCTGAACGGCTCGGAGAGCGGACATGGAGTGACGCCGACGATGCCGCGGATGCGCTCGCGCGCGGCGAGGACGTCCTGCAGGGTGAGCATCGTGCGGCAGGGTGACCGCGCCGGCCCTCCTGGTCAAGTTGTCATGTGGGATGAAGGAGCATCCGCCATGGGTTGTGGAAGTAACCGCAAGGACTCAGTTTGGCGGCTGGGGGTCCGGATGGCAGGCAAGGCGAGCGTGAGAGTGGTCGACAGGCTGCCAGTGGTCGACGAGACACGGGCGGACCGGCAGACGATCGAGATCTACGAGCTGGTCACGCGGAAGGTGCGCGTCGGGCGCGTCCCGCTCCTCTTCAAGGCGCTCGCGGCCGAGAAGGCGCTCGGTCCCTGCTGGACTGCGCTGAGGCCGGCGATCCGGGTGCGCGCGTTCGAGGAAGCGGCGGACGACCTGCGCGCGCGAGCTGCTCGCGCCGCGGTCGACCTCGGCTGTCCGCTGATCGAGACCCAGCTGGAATGGGCAGGATACGACGTCGACGAGATCGATCAGATCCGCGCTCAGGTCGACATCTTCCATTACGTCGATGCCAAGCTGCTGATGGCGGTGGCGGTGCTGGCGGAAGCGGTCTCCGGCGGCGTTGGCGGCGTCTCCCGCGGGCCCCGTGGCGAGCAGCGGGTGCCCCGGGGCGTGCCGCACGAGATGGACCCGATCGAGCTGGTTCCGGAAGATGCGGACGGCGCGCTCGGGAAGGTCTTCCGCAGCATCCGGACGCACCTCGGGCTCGGGATCGTGCCGGACGACTTCCGCGCCCTGGGCCGATGGCCCAAGTATCTGGAGCTGGCCTGGACCGATGCGCGCAAGCGCGACGGCGAGGCGCCGGCTCGTATCGCCCTGAACGAGATCGGCGGGTTGGCGGACGAGGCGGCGCGGCAGCTGCCGGTGCGCGTGGCGGTCAGCGCGGAGGCGCTGCGGGCAGCAGGAGCGGATCCCTCGCGCGTGCACGCCCTGCTGCAGCGGTTCCGGCGCGCGCTGCCCGGGTTGGTCCTCGATCTGGCGCTCTTCAAGGTGCAGCTCGACGGCGCGGAAGCAGCGCGGGAGAGCCCGTTCCCGATCCGCTGGAAGTACATCTCCTCGGACGAGTACACGACCGTCGGGCTGGACGAGCCCGTGAAGCTGCGTGCCGGCGACCCGAAGGACCTGGACGAGGAGGAGCGCCCGCACCGGCCGCACTGAGGATGGAGCACATGGCCGACCAACCGACTTGCGGCAAGGGCCTCGCGGAGAACGCGGCGCTCCCTGCGAAGCTGGCGGAGCTGGTCACATCCGTTGCCGAGGTCCTCGAGCTTCACATGAGGGCACTCGATCGGAAGGATCCGGCCGGATCAGCGCGTTGCCTCAACGCACCTGCGCGACCTTGCCGCCGAAGAGGCGGTCCACGGCCGCGAGCAGATCGTCGGAAGGCGCCACTCGCAAGCTCCTGAGCGCGATCTTCGTTTCGGATGCGCCCGGCAGCACGATGCTCAGCGATGCCGTGCACGAGCCTGGGAACTTCCCGAACAGCGACTTCAACTCCGCGAGCTTTTCGGAAGTGGCCTGCTCCGCCGAGAGCTTCAGCTCGATGCGCGTCGCCTTCGCGGCGCGCACGTCGACCAGCCGCGACACCTCGTCCACCTTGATCTCCGGCGACGGCTCGGAGCTGTCCTGCTGCTGCGCTTCGTTGCCGAACTTCTCCGCCAACCGCACCATGCCGCGCACCAGCACCGGCTCGTCGGCTTTGAGGAGCGATTCGTACTTCTGGACGATGTCCTCGTAGATCACGAGATCGCGCGCGCCCGTCAGGTCTTCCAGCATCGCGAAGGCGATCTTCTTGCCGGTCTTCGTCAGCCGCTCGCGCCAGCCCTGGACGATTCCGGCCACCGCCACTTTCTCGAATCCGCGCGCGGTCGCGAGCGAGGCGCAGGTATGCGTCGCGAACCGCTTCACCTCCTCGGCGTAGCGCGCCAGCGGATGTCCGGTGATGTAGAAGCCCAAGGCCTGCTTCTCCAATGCGAGGCGCTCGCGCTCGCTCCACTCCTCTTTGCCGAAGACGCGCTCTTCCGGCGGCTTGTCCGCAGCCTTCGCCCCGCCGCCGAACAGGCCGAACTGCCCCGACTCGCGGTCCTTCTGTGCGGAGGCGCCCTGTTGCAGCGCGGCCTCAATGCACTCGAACAAGGCCCTCCGCGGCTTGCCGGTGAAATCGAACGCGCCGGCGGTCACGAGCGCCTCGACCACCTTCTTGTTGATCTTGCGCGTATCGATACGGGCGCAGAAGTCGAACAGGCCCGCGAACGGCTTGTTGCGCGCGGCGAGGATCGCCTCGATCGCGTTCTCTCCCACGCCCCTGATCGCGCCGAGTCCGAACCGGATGAGGAACCTTCCGGGATTCTTCGGATCGGGGCCCACACCGAAGGCAAGGTCAGACTCGTTGACGTCCGGCGGCAGCACGGTGATGCCGTCCGCGCGCGCCTCGGCAATGTGCGCGACCACCTTGTCCGTGTTGTCCTTCTCGGAGGTGAGCAGCGCGGCCATGAACTCGACCGGATGGTGCGCCTTCAACCAGGCCGTTTGATACGTGATCAATCCATACGCGGCGGCATGGCTCTTGTTGAACGAGTAGGCCGCGAATTGCTCCATCGTATCGAAGAGCTCGGTCGCGAGCCTGACGTCGACGCCGTTCTTCGCGCAGCCTTCGACGAAGCCGCTGCGCTCCTTCGCCATCAGGTCGGCCTTCTTCTTCCCCATCGCCCGGCGGAGCAGGTCGGCGCGACCGAGCGAATACCCGCCCAGCACCTGGGCGATCTGCATCACCTGCTCCTGGTAGACGATCACGCCGTATGTGTCTTTGAGGATGGGCTCGAGCAGCGGGTGCGGATAGGTGACCCGTTCGCGGCCATGCTTGCGATTGATGAAGATGTCCACCATGCCGGAATCGAGCGGCCCGGGGCGGTAGAGCGCGCCGGCGGCGATGATGTCCTCGAAGACGCTGGGCTTGAGCTTCTTCACCATCTCGGTGAAACCCGAAGACTCCATCTGGAAGATGCCGGCCGTGTCGCCGCTGGAGATCAGCTGGTAGGTCTTCTTGTCGTCGAGCGGCAAGAGGGCGATGTCGAGCTGTTCCTCCGGGTTCTTGCCGCGGTTGATCAGCTTGACCGCGTTGCTGATCACGGTGAGCGTCGTCAGCCCGAGGAAGTCGAACTTGACGAGTCCGGCGAGCTCGACCTCGTCCTTCGCGAATTGCGTGACCAGCTCGCCGTTCTGGCCGCGGCAGAGCGGCACGTACTCCCAGAGCGGTTTCTCTCCGATGACGACGCCGGCGGCGTGCATGCCGGTCGAACGCGTCAGCCCCTCCAGCGCGCGCGCGTACTCGACGATCGCCTTGAAGACCGGCTTCTGCTCCTGGATCTGCGTGAGCTTGGGCTCGACCTCCAGCGCCTTCTCGATGGTCGCAGGATGCCCTTCGATCAAATTGGGGATGTTCCGCGTCAGCTCGTTCACCTCGGCGAAGGGCACACCCATCACCCGCGCGACGTCCTTGATGGCGCTCTTCGCCGACAGGGCGCCGTAGGTGATGATCTGCGCGACGTTCTCCTTTCCGTACTTCTCGGTGACGTAGCTGATCACCTCGCCGCGCCTGTCCTGGCAGAAGTCGATGTCGAAGTCCGGCATCGACACGCGCTCGGGATTGAGGAACCGCTCGAAGAGCAGGTTGTAGGGAAGGGGATCGATGTCGGTGACGCGCAGCGAATACGCCACCAGCGAGCCCGCGCCCGAGCCGCGCCCGGGGCCCACCGGGATGCCGTTGCGCTTCGCCCAGTTGATGAAGTCCTGGACGATGAGGAAATAGCCGGAGAACTTCATGTTGACGATCACCGCCAGCTCGCGCTCGAGCCGGTCTCGATAGAGATCGGCGTCGACCTGCCGTCCGGTGCGCGCGATCTCCGCGAAGCGCTCATCGAGGCCTTCGCGGGCCCTCCTCTGCAGATAGCTGTCCAGCGTCTCGCCGTCCGGCACCTGGAACTTCGGCAGGTACTTGTCCTTGAGATTCAGGTCGACGTTGCACTGCTCCGCGATGACCGAGGAGTTGTGGACCGCTTCCTGCCACTCGGAGCCGACGCCGGTGGTCGCCTCCAGCGCCGCGTACATTTCTCGTGGCGACTTGATGTACAGCTCCTCGGTGTCGTGCCGCAGGCGCTTGGGATCGTCGAACGTGCGCCCCGAGGCGATGGCCATCAGCACTTCGTGCGCCTTCGCGTCCTCTCGCTTCACGTAATGGCTGTCGGCGGTGGCGACGAGGGGGAGTCTCTCCTCCCGCGCCAGCTCGCACATCCCGTGGTTGACCGGGAGCTGTTCCTTGAGCGCGTTGCTCTGGATCTCCAGATAGAGGCGATCGCCGAAGATGGACTTGAGATCCCGCACCTCGCGGCGCGCCTCGTCCATGTCGCCACGGCGGACCGCGCGTGGCACCGCGCCCGCCATGCAGGCGGTGAGCGCGATCAATCCCTCGCTGTGCGCCTTGAGCAGGGGCTTGTCGACGCGCGGGTCGTAATAGAAGCCCTCGGTGAACGCCTTGCTGCTCAGATAGCGGAGGTTGCGGTAGCCGGTGTCGTCTCGCGCCAGAAGCACCAGGTGGTTGCCTACCCGCTGGCTCTTGTCGCCCATCCCCTTCTCGCCCGCGACGTAGGCCTCGAAGCCGATGATGGGCTTGATGCCGTGCTTCTTCGCTTCCTGATAGAAATTCACCACGCCGAACATGTTCCCGTGGTCGGTGACGGCCACGGACTTCATCCCGGTCTCCGCGCACGATTTCATCAGATCGGGCAGGCGGATGGCGCCGTCGAGGAGACTGTAGAGCGTATGCAGATGGAGGTGCGTGAAGTCGGCGGGCATTGCCGGCGGAGTGTAGCGCGCCCCCCGGACATCGCGGGCAGGAAAACGTCACCCGCCGGGGAAGAGATCGCGCAGCGCCGCGTTCACGTCCTCGAAGCGGAAGCGGAACCCGGAGTCGAGCAACTTCCTCGGCACCGCGCGTTGCCCTTCGAGGAGCGCGGAGGCGATTTCACCGAGCAGGATCTTCAGGGGCGCCGCGGGGACGGGGGCCCAGGACGGACGGTGCAGGGCGTGCCCCAGCGCCTTCGCGAACTCTTTCATGGTCACGATGCCCGGAGCAACGAGGTTCACCGGGCCCGTCATCTCATGATCGATGCACCAGAGGATCGCGGCCACCTCGTCGGCGATGTGGATCCAGGGGAACCACTGCTTCCCGCTCCCGATGGGCCCGCCCACGAACGCCTTGAAGGGCGGCAGCATCTTCCCCAGCGCGCCGCCCCTGGCGCTGAGAACGATCCCCGTCCGGACCTGCACGGCGCGCACGGGGGCGCGCTGCGCTTCCGCCTCCCATTGCCGGCCGACGCTGGCGAGAAAATCCGAGCCGGCCGCGGCGCTCTCTTCGAGCACCTCGTCGCCCCGGCCGCCATAGTAACCGACGGCGCTGGCGTTCACGAGGACGCGCGGCTTGCGCTTGGCAGAGCGGATCGCGTCGATCAGCGCGCGGGTGGTGAGCAGGCGGCTGTCCACGATCTCTTTCTTGTATGCAGGCGTCCAACGCTTGCCCGCGACGCTTGCACCCGCCAGGTTGACGACCGCGTCGGCGCCATCCACGCTCCACGGAGCGGTGCCGAAGCGCGGGAGCGCCAGAGCCTCGTCACCGCGAGCGCGCAGCGCGCGGACGACCTCGGTGCCGATCAATCCGCTCGCTCCCGCGATCGCCACGCGCATGCCGCATGGATGCGCGAGCGATCTGGCCGATTCGCTTCTGCGCTATTGTCCGCGCCCGTGAACGAGCTCTGCTGGGTCAGCCTGCAGGTGCCGGATCTGGAAAGATCGCGCGCCTTCTGGCGCGACGTCGTCGGCCTCTCGGAGAAGTCCTACACGCCGGGCTGGGTGGAGCTGGAGCTACGCCCCGGCCTCCTGCTCGCGCTGCACCCTGTCTTCTACCCGAATG
>MNFJ01000038.1 GCA_001918155.1 Deltaproteobacteria bacterium 13_1_40CM_4_68_19 | reverse complement strand
CGGGCTCGCGGTCTGGTAGGTCTTCAAGACGTCTTGATCAGCGGTGTTGACGACCGCCGAACGCACTGCCGCGGCCGACCAGGTCGGGTGCTGCTGCCGGACCACCGCGGCCGAGCCGGCGAGGTGCGGGGTCGCCATCGAGGTGCCTTGGAAGAACGCCCAGCAGGAGGGGGAGGCTGGAGCCGCGCAGAACTTGGCGGGAATCGAGCTCAGCACGTTGACGCCGGGCGCGACCACGTCCGGCTTGACCCGGAAGTCCACGTCGGTGGGCCCCTGGCTGCTGAACCCGGCCATGATGTCGCCGTTCGACGTGCTGAAGTACGCGGCCGTCGCGGAGATGGTGGTGCTCTTCCCGTCGCTTCCGACCAGCGCGGCCCGGTCCGAGAGGGCGACCATGTAGGCTGCCACCGTCGGCTGGTTGGGAGTTCCGTCCGAGGCCATCCCTGTCGGGTCGCCCGCCACGTTGTTGACGACGAGCACGGCGACGGCGCCGGCGTCCTGCGCGTTGCGGATCTTGGTCGAGAACGTGCAGGTCCCGCGAGAGATGAGCGCAATCTTCCCAGTGAGCGACCCCGCAGGCAACGCGGCGCAGGCAAAGCTCAGAGCCGTTCCGGAGGTGACCACACCCAAGGGCGCGGTCAGATCGATTTTCACTGGCGCGAAATCGGCCGACGACGCCGCTCCGAAAACACCACCGCCGACCGTCACGGGTACACCGACGAAGTGCGGCACCGTGCTGGCCCCGGCGGCAAGAGCGCGCGCGGCGGAGCCCGGCGACTCCACGGTGAAGTGCCCGGGACCGGAGTTCCCGGCGGCTACCGCGAACACCATGTTCGCCTCGTCGAGGTCGTTCACCGCGATCGTCAACAGATCCTGGATGCCGTGGGAGCCGCCGCCCAGGCTCATGTTGCCGACGTCGAAGCCATCCGCGTAAGCAGCCTCCATCGCGTTCAGGATGTCCTCGGAGCGGGCATTGCTCACGTCACCGGGAAAGACGTTGTAGTTGCCGAGCAACGCCCGGGGGGCGACGCCGGATACCTTGTAGGGGATGGTGACGCCGCTCACGGTGGCGGGCGTCTCGAAGTTGCAGGCGACGGTGCCGGCGACGTGCGTGCCGTGGTCCTGGATCGCTTCCGCGGTATAGCCGTGCGAGGGCGTCTTGTTGTTGAACACCTTGGCCGCGATCACCTTGTTGTTGGTGAAATTGCCGTCGCCGAGCTGGTTCTGGGGCGCGTAGCCCGCATCCTTGAAGCAGGGGTGCGTCACGTCGATGCCGGTATCGATGATGGCCACTTTGACCCCGGCTCCCGCCGTCGCCGCGCCGCCGCGGCCTCCCCAGGCCGCGATGGCGTTGATGAGCCCGAGGTCGGGATCATCGGCCGTCGGGTAGTAGAGGCCCTGGTATTCGGCGCGCTGCACCATCGGGGCGGCGGCGATCGTCTCCAGCTTCTCGCCATTCAGGCTCAGCGACACCGCGTTCAGCGAGATGTCGAACTCGCCGGTCACCTTCGCCGCGGGGGCCTTGGCCCGCAGCCAGGCTTTGAAGTCGTTTCGCAGGGCCGAGAGATTGGCGCGGTATGACTTCACCGTGGCGCTGTTGAAGTCGATCTTCTTGCCCTGCGGCGGCTTCGTCTTCGCCGACGTGGCGAGAGGATCTCCCTTCAGTTGGACGATGGCACTGGCCTTGTCCTGTCCTGGACGGGAAGTCGCCCCGTCGGAGGGAGCCCCGATGGCCGCTGACGAGACCGCAAAGAGCGAGAGCAAGGCGATGGCTGCAATTGGACGCAACGTGTTCACGTGTCCTCCGCTCAGAGACGGCGTTCTTCCAGCTCCCCGAATCGGGGAGAACGCCCTTACGAGAATTTGCTAGAGCCTGAGAGGGCGCGATTTATGTGGTGCGGTGAAGTCGTGTCAAGTGCCGGGCGGTCGCCTGGTGGATCAATTCATGATTTTCGGCAGTACGCCCTCTACTTGTCTTCCAACTCGGACAGGATGCGAGCGAGATCCTCGTCGCCGGGGCCGATCTCCACCGCGCCCTCGCTGCCGACCACGGTTCCTGGCTCCTTGCCGCGCTTTCGCGGTGGGGGCAGATGGTCCTCCGCAGCAGGCACCTCGTCAGGCCCCGTTTCGGGCGTGGCAGTCTGCCAGTCGGTGCGCTTCTCCATCCATTCGCGGTAGCGCGCGAAGGTGAAGAGGCCGTCGTTGCCGCCAGTCTCCAGGGCCGTCTGCAACTTGAAGAACTGTCCCTGGCGCACGATGGCCCGGACCGACAGCGTGCCGAGGAGCACCTCGCATTCGGGGGCGCGCAGGCCGTGCGACTCGATGAAGCGCATGCGCTGGCACACCACTCCGACCAGGCAGTCTGCGAGCTGGGCGCAGATGCCGCTCTGAATCTCGGCGGGAAAAGCGCTGACGATGCGCTGCAACGCTTCGGCGCAGCTGGAGGAGTGCAGCGTGGTCAGGACGAGGTGCCCGGTCTCGGCAGCGTTCAGCGTAAGGCGCATGGTCTGCGGATCCCGGAGCTCGCCGACCATGAGTACGTCCGGATCCTCGCGCAGCGCATCGTAGAGACCCTGCTCGAAGCTCGGAGTGTCGCGACCCACCTCCCGCTGGCGGATGAACGCCTGCCGCGGCACCAGCGCGTACTCGATGGGCGCCTCCAGCGTGACGATGTGGCGCCGTTCGCGCGCGTTGATCTCCTGGATCAGCGCCGCCAGCGTGCTCGATTTCCCGGATCCGGTCGGACCGCTGACGATGACGAGGCCGTTCGGGGACTGCGCGAGGCGCAGGAGATCGGGGTGCAGGTTGAGCTTCGCCAGCGACGCCTTGAACGAGGCGAGAAAGCGGACGGCGAGGCCTACGCCGCGCGAAGTGCAGAGCACGTTGATGCGGAGGCGCGCGCCCGCGACCGTGCGGGAAAGATCGCACGAGCGCCTCTCCAGGAACTCCGGCCAGCGCTCCTCGCCGACCAGCTCGCGCGCCATGGCGAGCAGCTCGGCGGCGGGGATCGGCTCACCAACGCTCCGGAGCTGGCCGCGCACGCGCAGGGAGGCGGGCAGGCCAGGTTCGAGATGGAGATCGCTGGCCTGCGCCGAGCGGCCTGCGGCGATGAGAGCGGCGAGTCTCACGCGGGCCGTCTAACGGCATCGAGCTCGCAGCGCCATGTCGAAGCTGCTCGCGGCGCGCCTCGCGGGATCGCATGATCTAGTTGCGCCAGTGCCGTTGGCAGTGAGGGTGCGCGCGACCGCATCGGAGGCCGACCGGCTCTGAAGTTTGCGCGCGGACGCGCTCTGCTAGGCTCATCGAGATGAAACGGCGAAAAAGGGGGCGATGATGAGCCGCGTTCCAGCGATCTTCTTAATCTCGGTTGCCGCTTGTGGGTCGGGCTCCGTGCCTCCACTCTTCGGCGGCTTTACGCCGACGAATGGGGCGGCAGTCATCCTTGCGCCCGCAACCTGCAACAACATCCCATTCGTCGGTCCCACTGCGATCTCCGGCATTCTCGTCGAGCTTACGAGCGGCGCCGATGCCTGCCACGTCCTGACCCTGGCCAAGCAGTGCGGCAGCGGCTCGGGATCGACCACACTTCTCGCAGGCGCCCTTTCCGGCGTCGTCGGAGGGAGCACCGTCGCCCCCGCTGGTCCGGGCACCTATCCTTGGCTTGCGAACCCGCCCACCGGAACGTTCCTGGCGTCGACCACGACAGCGGCGCAGGTCGACGCGAACTGCACGTCCGCCCCCGGCTCCCCGACGCACATGTCAGGCGGAAGCATCGCCGTCTCGACGGTGACGTCGTCCGCAGTCAGCGGCTCGATGGATGTGCATTTCGACAACGGCCAAGCTTACAAGAACGCCTTCGACGTTCCCGTCTGCCCTGTCTCGATCGACATCTGCTCGCTCTTCGACTTTTGCGGGTCGCACTCGTGCGTGCAACCATAGCGGTTGCTGTCAGGGTAGATCGGGCGGCCGCACCTGGACGTTGCCGCGGATGGAAGGTGCCATGTTCCGCGTATCGCCCACCTCGCAGAATGCGAAGGGGCGCTGCCCCGTGACGCCGTTCAGGGCGCTTCCATAATCCGGAGGGTCGTTCGCGCCCTCTCCATTGTCCTGCACCTTCCAGATCCAGTAGACGGGCTCCGGCGGAGGCGTTTCGGGCGGTGGATAGAAGTGTGTGATCCGCGCCGCCATGTGAGCGACGACCGGTCGCGGAGGTTCGCCTGGCCTGGGCACCGAAGGATCGGGTCCGATGCCGATGCAGACGACGTCCCCGTGCGAGCGCCGCAACAGATCGCCGCGCTTGTCCAGATTGCCGCCAGGATCGGCATCGTAGAGAAATTCCTCGATCTGGCCGTTCACGACGCAGTGGCCGTCAGCGTCCCTGTCGCCTTCGTTCTGGATGGCACTGAAGGAGTAGATGATGTGCCTGCCCAGGTTCACGCCGACAACGGTCCCGATGACCTCGATGTGTCCGGTCGCAGATTGCTTGGGGCACGCTTCTGTCTGTGCCCGCGCTGGTGATGCGGCGAATGCTCCAGCGAGAAAGACGACAACCGCCGAGCCCGCTCGTCCGATGCTCATGGGTGCCTCCGTTTCTTGCGGCCTGATCGCACGTGCCGAATCAGAAGATCAAGGACGAGCGGACGGAGGGTTGGGGAGCGGGGCCAAGGCCGTGGCCGGCGGGGCCAAGGCCGAGGCCCCTCGGGTCGGCCGGGGGCTCTTGGTCAGCACGGTTCATGCCGGAACTGCGGGAGCCGTCCGGCCTTCGCCGGTGCGGGGCGCGAAGGCTGGCGGCTTGTACCCCGGTCTGCGGAGGAGGTCGTTTCGTCCCCGGACGATCGGGTCTCGTCGGACAGAGTCGATTCGGGCCCCCGGAGCGGAACACTGCGGCCATGAGCTCGACAACCTGCATCGCCGCACTGCTGCTCGTCTTGGCGTCCACCGCGCCGCCTCCCGTCGTCCCGCCCGATGCGCTTCCAGAGGTCGTTGAGGCGCACCCAGCGCCCCCTCCAAAGTCGTCCGCAGAGGCGTACGCCGCCTGGGGAGGCCCGTGGCTCCTTCGGCCGAACCTCTACGACTATCGCCTGATCACTTGGTAAGCAGCGAAGGAGGCGGACGATGCGTTTCAAGATTGTCATCGCTGCGCTGCTCGCCGTGGCGGTGGTCACCGATGTCGGCGTGACGCTCTCGACGCGGAGGGCTGAGGCGGTCGAGGGCAAGGTGCCGGCGGCCGATCCTGGCGCCGCCATCGCTCAGCTGCAGGCGCGGGTGAACGAGCTCGAGGGACGGGTGCCCGATCAGGCAATCGTGATGACGCACGTCGCGTATCACTTCACCAACCTCTGGTTTGCGGCCAGGCAACACAACTGGCCTTTGGCTGACTTCTACCTCGGCGAAGTGCGCAAGGATCTGAAATGGGCGGTGCGGGTCCGCCCGGTCCGGGAAGGTCCGGCGGGTGAAGTCAACGTCAAAGGAATCGCAGAGGCAGTGGACAACACGGAATTCAGCAAGCTCGCGCAGGCGATCCAAGAGAGGCGCAGCGAAGCATTCGTCCGCGCGTACGACGAGACGCTCGCAGCCTGTTCCGCATGCCACCAGGCCATCGGGAAGCCGTATCTCCGGCCACAGCGGCCGACGTCGCCGGAGGTGCACGTCATTCAGTTCGATCAGGCCGCCAAACGGGCCCGATGAAAGCCGTTGCTACAGCGCCGCCGTCAGGACTGAGGCCCGCAGGCGGGTTCCCACGCTTACGCCTCGACACTCTCCGCCGGGGCAACTTGATCTGCAGGCTCGGTGGTGCGCCGGGCCGATCGAACAACTGCCACAATAGCGTGTCGGCCTCCTCGGCCTTCACACGGAACCGTCCGCTGCGCACAGCGCCCAGATGCCCGGCGCACAGTGCGATGAGAGCCGGGGCATCGTCGGAAGTGCGACCCTGCACCGGGTGGAGGGTCGTGATCGTGCTCCAGCACCCGGGCGCCTCGCAGCGCGGATGGCGCGCGCGCACCTTCTTCTGTGCAAGAAGGTGTTCGACGATCGGCGTCAACTTCTCGAGGATGCGGTGTATCTCCGCTAGTTGGCGGTCTTGCGCCGCCTCCCACCTGTCCCACTCGGCGCGTCGGCGCAGTTCCCGCTGCTCCTTGAAATCGAGAATGGTCATCCCCGTTCCCCTCCCGACACCACGTCGGTCCGACTCTCGGATTAGCAGCAAGGTCTGACATTGATTGGGGCGAGCAGACTCGGGGACTTTCGACGGGTGGAGGAGTTCGACCTGGCCACGCTCGACCCGGCCACCGGCAACGTGAAAGCGGTGTCCCTGCCGAACAGCCAGTTCACGCTGTTGCCGTGGGATTACCTCCACCCGAACCACGCCGGCTACAACGCCATGGGACAGGCGATCGACATCGCTCCGTTCGCGCCGCGGCACCAATGCGATCGCGACTCGCACTAACACACGTGGCCCTGCGGCGCCGGACCTTGTGGGAGGCCTTCGTGGCTCCCCGCTGAGGCGCCGTTGCCAGTCGTGGCGTCTCAGGCCAAAGCATCCCGCTGCGCGAGGAGGGTGTCGAGCTTCGACGGCAGGTCCTCGTTCCGGGCGAAACCACGGGCCGCGATCTGCGCGATGCGTTGCCTGACGAGGGCGAGGTCGAGGCGCGGATTGATCTGCAGGAGCCCGAGAGCGTCATCCCAATCGCGGGCCCGCCCTGTTCGCGCGGCAAGGAGCTTCATCGCGAGCAGGTCCTCGGCGATCGCGACAGGTACGGCGCCGGCGCCCTCGAACTGAACCGGCGTCGCCGCGGCGACGATCTCGGGCTCGATCCCGCAGCTTGCGGCGAGCAAATCGACCCGGAACCCGGCGGGCGATTCGAGGCGTACCACGGCAAGCCGCCGTCGCGCCTCCTGTTCGACGGTTGCGACGGGCCGATAACCAGCTTTCGCCAGATCGGCCACGAGCTTCTCGAGTTCCGAATCGTCGGCGACCGCCACGGCCAGGTCGACGTCACGCGTCGCGCGGACCTCGCCACGCACCGAAATGGCGAGGCCGCCCACGAGCGCGAAGCGCTGACCCCGCCTGCGCAGTTCGGCCGCGGCATGTCCAAGCGCGTCCTCCGGACGCGGGTCAGTCATCGGCGAGCAGCCACTCGCGCACGCGGCGATCGATGTCGGCCTCAGACTCGTCCGGATGGCGCGCGCGCAGTCCAGCACGCTTCAGGCGGACGGCAGCGCGCATCATTTCCAGCGCCTGGCGCGCTTTCTCCTCTGGCGTCGCCCGACGGGCCTGCTCGATGTCGTCCCGCCGCAGGGGATCCACCTCGACAGTATACACTCGATCCACGCGGGGACAGGCGCGTCCATCAGCCCGCGGCTGCCACTTCCATCGTCATGCCGGTGAGCCGCCCTCGCGCGCCGCGCTCGAAGTGCGATTCGTGCCAGGCCAGGTTCATCACCTCGTGCAGCGGTACCCACGCATCCGCGCCATCCGCAGAAGCCACCCGCAAGCTGAGCGCGGGGTTCGGCACGTAGCGGCCGAACGACTCGCGCACCCAGAGCTGACGGTTCGGCGCGTAGGCGCTGCCCGGCTCGTTCCGGGCAAGGAGCCCGTTGACGTAGGTGCGCCGCTTGCGGGCGGCCTTGATCACCACCTCCGGGAAATGCGCGAAAGGCTCGCGGAGGAAAAACTGGCTCGTCACCGCGCTGAAGCGCCCCATGGGCACGCGGTAGAGCTCGTCGAACCGGGCAAGCAGCGTAGAGAAGAAGAAGTACTCGCCCATCTCCCGCCCGATCTGCAGCAGCCGTCCCGCGGCTTCCACGTCGAACGAAGGAGGAGCGACCAGATCGTAGACGGCGCCGAACGCGTTGGCGGCGAACGCCGCGTCGCGATACGCGCGGCGGATCGCCCAATGGAGCGCCGTGCGCCCTGCGTGGTCGCGCGCTTCCAGGCTCGCCCCTCGCGCCAGCAGCGCTTCGACCAGCCCCACGTTGCCGGCGAAGGATGCGAGCATCAGCGGGGTCAGGTTCTGCGGGCTGCGGTAGTCGACGCCGTACTGCTCGGTCCGGGCGAGCACCTCCTTGAAGTTCTTCCCCTCGAATCCGTCGAGCGCGCGGCGGGCGATTCGCTCCCGCTGCGCGTCGTACTGCGCGGCTGGCTCGAAGCGCCCTTCCTCCACGAGGCGCTCCGCCACCAGCCTCTCCTCGTGGAAGCAGGCCAGCTCGAAGAACTGCTGCTTCGCCTTGCCGGATACGCTGCCGGGCGCGAGCGCCTTCGCCGCCAGCGTCTGCAGGTTCGCGCGGTCGAACACCTGCCAGGGAACGGGCCGCAGCCGCAGCACCTGCGCGCGGATCGCCTCGGCCTGCTCCGTCTTTCCCTGCGCCTCCAGCCGGTGCGCTTCCCGCTGCCACTCCTCGGCCGAGGACCTCTCCAATTGCACCGGGGTGGCATTTTCCGCGCGGCCGATGCCGAGCAGCTCCAGGAGCGGATGGCCCAGGTCGTCCTCCACCAGCACCACCTGCCGGACCGCGCGGGTGAGCGCCACGTAGAGCGCGTTGATGAAGAACTTGTACAGCTCCAGGGATCGGTCGCTCTTGTCCTTTGCCCGCCGGTACTCGAGCTCGTCCCGCGCGAGATCGCCGGCCGTCGCGCCCTCGCACAGCTCGGCGAACAGCCGGCGCTCCGCGGAGATCAGGCGGTGCACGATCACCGTCTCGTACTCGAGCCCCTTGGCCTCGTGGATGCTGAACACGAGCGGCGTGTGGAAGCGCTGCCGCGCCTCGGCCTTGTGCTCGTCGCGCAGGACGATCACCGCGACCTTCGTGGACTGCCGCGTCTTCTCGTCCAGCTCACGGACCGCTGCGCTCCCCGTGGCGATGGCGGTCACCGAGCCCGCCATGCCGGCCAGCGGCCGCATCAGGAGATTCGACTCCCGGTCGATCGACCCGAACTTCGCGTGCTTGAGGCGGAGGACGCCGTTGGCGGCGCGCGTGACCTCGTCGCTGTTGCGGTAGCTGACGTCCAGCAGGTGGACGTCGGCCTGGCGCGCTTCCCCCAGCCCGCGCCAGAAGAGGCTCTTCACTTTCGACCAGGAGAAGAAATTGGGGTGCACGATCTGGTTGGCGTCCCCTGCGATGATGAACTGGCCCGGGACCTTGAGCGACCGCAGGACGAGCGCGAGCTGCACGTTGGTCAGGTCTTGCACTTCGTCCACCGCGACGAAGTCGTACGTCGGCTCCATCCGCGGCAGCCAGGCGTGGGCGACGAGATTGGGCTCGTACAGGTTCTCGGCCGCGAGCCAGGCGCGGTAGCGGTCGAAGAGCGCGAAGATCATGGCCCGCTGGCCGGCATCGAACATCGACTGGCGAACGCCGAGGCCGAGATATGCTTCGCGCGAGAGCGGCCCCTCGGGCTCGGCGGTGAGAACGCCGCGCAGCTCCTCGTACACCTGGTGGGCGTCCGCGAATCCGATGGCCTGCCGGTGGCGGGCGAAGAAGCCGGCAAACTCGCGGAAGGTCACCGGCCGCCCTGCGGGGACGCCGACGGTTTCGAGCAGCTGACGGTAGCTGAGGAAGTCGGCCTGCTGTTCCTCGGGCGCGCCTTCGCAGGCCACGTAGAGGGCGCGCGAAGTCTCGGCGAGCCAGCGCGATTCCGTGATGTAGGCCACGCGACCGGCGACGCCCCGCAGCCGCTGCAAGAGCAGCGCGGTCTTGCCGCTCCCCGCCGAGCCCACCAGCACCAGAGGAGGCCGCTGGCGCAGCGCCGCGTCCTGCTGGTCGTCGAAGGAGAGCGGCTTGTCCAGATGATGGAACACCGGCCGTTCCGGATGCAGGTAGCGCAGGGGCTGCGCATCGGACGTCTCGGGCGGACCGGGATCGCCCAGCTTCGACTCGTCGACCCGCGCACCGCGCAGGAAGCGCGAGCGGTCGTAGGCGTGACCTCTGATGATCTCCAGCGCGAGGCAGGCTTTCTCGCCCCGGTAGTCGGCGAACATGAGCAGAAGCCGGCAGGCGTCGTCGAGCTTCGCCCGGTAGAACCCGCGGACGGCCAGCTTCTTCACGTCGGAGGAGCGGAATTCGTCGCGCTCGATGGCCGCGCGGACTTTGTCCACCTTGTCGGCGAGGTCGGCGGGGGCGAGGCCGTGATAGGTCAGGAAGCGCACTGCGTGGCTCCAGGGGGGCGGGGCATGATGCGATCAAGTAGCACACGGGATCGGGGGGACGAAATCGGTCGTCTGAAGGAGCAGCGCGTCTCCTCGTTGTTCGCGCGCGCTCTTTTCAGCACTTCCGGTCAAGACGCAGCAAGTGCCGTGAAGAGTTGATTGGGGACGCCGGAATAGAGCGAGCGGAGGTAGCGCAAGATGGCCGGGCCCAAGTCGCGGATCGCCTCGGTGGCGGCCCCGACGGCAGCAACACGATACGCAACTCAGCGTGCCAACTTGCCCGGCGCCCGCGAGAACCGGGCTCGCGGCTCCTGACGCTGCATCCGAAAGAAGTCGGGCGACGCCCATTCCTTCGAGGTCCATGCCGCAGCAGACCTGGTCAGCAAGCGATCGGTGCTAGAAGTCTCCATCATGCGAGCAAACCGACTCCCCCTGCAGCGGTGATGTCTCATCGAGGCTCCCATGGACGGTGAGGTCTGCCGTATGTGCGGGGATCCGCAAGCAGACGCGGCCGGCGCAGTAGGTCGGAGATGACTTTTGCCGCCCTGGGCTTGTCGAAGAAGTGTCTCATCGCTTTGGAGCGGGAAGGCTTCGAGGCGCCCACGCCCATCCAGGCACAGGCCATCCCTCCTGCGCTGCAGGGCAAGGACGTGGTCGGTTCGGCGGCGACCGGCACCGGCAAGACGCTGGCATTCGTGCTCCCCATCCTCGAGCGCCTGGAGGGAAAGCACGGCACCCGGGCGCTGGTGCTGGCACCGACCCGGGAGTTGGCGCTGCAGATCCACGAGCAGCTCGAGCGCTTCCGCCACGGGCACCACCTGCGCAGCGCCGCAGTGATCGGCGGTGTGGGGTTGGGGCCGCAGAGGCAGGCGTTCGCGAAGGGAGTCGAGATCGTGGTGGCCACGCCGGGCCGGCTGAACGATCACCTGGATTCAGGGACTGCGCGGCTCGATCAGATCGAGATCCTGGTCCTCGACGAGGCGGACCGGATGCTGGACATGGGCTTCTTGCCGCAGCTGCGGCGTATCCTCAAGCACCTGCCGCCTGCGCGGCAGTCGCTGCTCTTTTCGGCGACCATGGCCGGCGAGGTGGCCGATTTCGCCCGGGAGTATCTACGGCAGCCGGTGCGGGTCGAGGTGGCGCGCATCGGGACCACCTCGCAACGCGCGCTCCAGCAAGTCTTCCTCGTGGGCCAGGAGGAAAAGATGGCGCTCTTGCTCGCACTGCTCGAGCAGGACCAGCTGTCCACGCTCGTGTTCACCCGCACCAAGAGACGCGCCGACCGGGTGGCCCGATCGCTCTTGCGCAGCGGGCACAAGGTAGCGGTGATCCACGCCGACCGCTCGCAAGGGCAACGGCGCGCGGCGCTGGAAGGGTTTCGTTCGGGAGAGCACCGGGTGCTGGTGGCCACCGACATCGCGGCGAGGGGCATCGACGTGGCCGAGATCGGGCACGTGGTGAATTTCGACCTGCCCCACATTCCGGAGGACTACGTGCATCGCATCGGGCGCACCGCCCGCATGGAAGCGAGTGGGCGAGCTTCCAGCTTCGCCTCGCCGGAGGAGCACGACCTCTTGCGGGGCATCGAGAAGTTCACCCGCAAGACGGTGGAGCGCGCCGCCGTGCCGCGGGAGCACGATGCGTTCCGGGACGAGTTGAAGCGGCGCGCGGAGATGCCGCCTCCTGGCCGGCAAGTGCAACGGCACCAGCGGCGAGAGGGGCGTCCGCATCAGGCCAGCGGCCGTACTCATTCAGCGCGGCACAGAGCGGAAACCCCGGCGCAGCCGCCGCGGAAGCTGGGTTCCTGGAAACCGCGGCGCCGCCGCTAGCGCCTGCTACCATCGCCATCGTGGAGCAGGCGGCGCGGGTGGCGGCTCGACGAGCTCCATCATCCGCACATGTACCAAGCGCTCGATCGCCGGGCGCACGTCGCTGCGTTGAGGCCCGCAGCCGTCCAGAGCAGCAGCGATCTCCTGAATGGTCCGAGGCGCCTCGAGCAATTCACCGAGGTAAAGACCATCGGTCGGCTCCAGCGCCAGCCGCGCAGCCCACTCACTCCGAGCGGCGTCGAAAGACTTGCGGCCCGCCTCGACCCGCGAGGCGACGATATCCTGGCGGTAGCTGTTCCCGGCGTCCCGGCCTGCCGGCGTCAGCCGGAAGCGCTGCGACCGGCTCCACTTGGTCCGCGGTGTTCCCGACTCGTTGTCGCTCACGGTGTTCCCCTTCCACCGCATGAACACCGCGGCTGGTCTGCATGGAGTGTAACCCGCAACGGGTACTTCGGCTCGTGCTAGACGCGAACACGACTGGGATCGAGCTGGGATTCCCACACGATCTCCTGGCGAGTCCCATGATTCAGCTCGCCATCTCCGGC
>MNFJ01000165.1 GCA_001918155.1 Deltaproteobacteria bacterium 13_1_40CM_4_68_19 | reverse complement strand
GTGCGCGTCGGTGGCCCAGGAGTCCGCGGCGCTGACGCCCTCGAGCAGGTGGCGGAAGCGCGCGCTCGCCGCGGCCCAGAGGCCGAATGCGCCGTCGACGTGCACCCAGGCGTTGCCGTGCGCGCGCGCCAGGCGGGTGATCTCGCCAAGCGGATCGAACGAGCCGGTGTTCACGTTGCCGGCTTGCGCACAGATGATGGCGGGCGCGCCCTCGGCCGCCCGGAGCGCCTCGCGCAGCGCCTCGGGCAGCATGCGGCCCTGACTATCACTCTTGACTTTGACGACGCAGGCATCGCCCAGGCCGAGCAGCCGGAGCGCGCCGTACACGGTGATGTGCGCTTCATCGCCGGCCAGCACGACGAGGCGCGGCGCGCCGATGAGCCCCTGCGTGGCGACGTCCCATCCGGCGCGCGCCAGCACCGCCTGCCGGGCAGCCGCGAGGCAAGTGGTGTTCGCCATCTGCCCACCGGTGACGAAGCCCATGCCGGTCCCTTCGGGGAGGCCGAACAATTCACGCAGCCAACCGAGCACCGTCTCCTCGACGATGGCCGCGGCGGGCGAGAGCACGAACAGCCCGGCGTTCTGGTCCCAGGCAGTCGTCAACCAGTCGGCCGCCAGCGCCGCCGGGACGCTGCCGCCGATGACGAAACCGAAGAAGCGCGGACCGCCGCTGGCGACGATGCCCGGGTCGGCCTTGCGCGCCAGCTCCTCGACGATGCGCGCGGCGGGTTCCCCCTGCTCGGGCAAGGGACCGGCCAGCGCGGTCCGCATGGCCGCCGCATCGGCGGCGGCGCCGACCGGCCGCGCGTGGAGGCCCTCCAGGTAGCGCGCTGCGGCCGCGTACGCTGCATCGAGAGCTGCGCGATCCACTGTCCGCCCCTTTCAGTTTCCGCAGTGTTCTAAACTGCCCCGCGCCGCCGCGCCGCAAAGCCAGATGCGCTGCACCGATCAGTCCGGCCGCGGGGACCTCAGCCTCGACCAATCGATGCGCCAGGCGTTGCCCATCCGGATCCAGACCAGGGGCCGACGACTCTCGGGGGGCGTTGCCAGCGCGAGATGGTACAGCTCGTCGACCCGGGCGTGGAAACCGCGGGTGTGAGGCGTCTCCAGGAAGCCGAACTTCTCGCGATCGAGGTGATGGCAGAACTCGTGCAGCAGCGTGTGAAGAAGGCCGCGATAGGAGGTCACCTTCCCGAGCACCGCCGTGCGCATCCAGATCCGGATCCGGTTCTCCTCGAAGTCATAGTCACCGAACAGCTCGGAATGTCCGCCCTCCCAGACGCTCCGCGGCCTGGCCCCGAGGACCCGCAATGCAGGCTGGCCGATCTGGTAGGTTCGAGCGAGGAGGCCGAGGATCGACTCGCCCTCCGCCCGGACACGCCGTGGATCGCCGACGGCGATCGCTGCCTGAAAAAGTCTGGCGCGGGCCTGCAGGTCGCGGGCCTCGGGGAGGGCCACGAGGCTGGTGAGCGCGTCGCTCTCGTCGAATTCGCGACGCGCCTTGCGGCTTCGGGGAGGGCGGTCGGTCGTCACGCCGGCGAATTTAACGACCGCAGGGGCCGGCGGATCATGTTGTGATCCGGCATCGAGTCACATATCCCCTCGCCCAGGAAAGGTCGCGCGAAGTCGGCGTCGAAAGGGTGAGCATGCTGAAGGGGACAGCCGTATCCGCCGGAGTAGCGCAGGGCACGGCGTACGTCTTGAGCTGTGGCTATCGCGCCGCGGTTCCACAGCGCAGCATCCGACCATCCGAAATCGACGGCGAGCGGATGCGCCTCGATTCGGCGGTTGCGAGGGCCGAGGCGGAGCTGTCAGCCCTGCAGGATGACCTGCGCGAGAAGATCGGTGCGACCCAGGCGGACATCTTCGGCGCACAGAGGCTGATTCTCGGCGACGCCTCCTTGCGCGATCGGGTGCTGCATACGGTGCAGGAGAAACGCATCAACGTGGAAGCGGCGGTCTCCGAGGTCTTCGAGGATTACACGCAGAATCTCGAGACTGCGGCGGACGGTTACCTGCGGGGAAGGGCAGCGGACATCCGCGACGTGGGCAGGCGGCTGCTCTCCTCCCTCGCCACGGGACCGAGCTCCGCCAGGGCGGAGATCCCGGCCGGCGCGATCGTGGTCGCCGACGAGCTCTTGCCCTCGGTGACCGCGCGCCTCCAGCTCGACAACGTGCGCGCATTCGTGACCGTGCGAGGCAACAAGTTCTCCCACAGCTCGATCCTCGCGCGGTCGCTCGGGACGCCGGCTGTGGCCGGCGTGCCTTCCGCCCTGGCGCAGATCAAGACGGGCGACCGGCTCATCGTCGACGCCGTGGCCGGCGTCGTCTTCGTCAATCCGGAAAGCTCGATCGAACGCGAGTACGATCGCCTGGCCGCGGATCTGAAGTCCTCGAAGGAGCAGCTGCGGCACCTCGTCGATCTCTCCACCGTCACGCTCGACGGCACGACGCTTCCACTGTTGGCGAACGTCAACAAATTCTCCGATACCGAAGCGGCGCTGCTCAACAAGGCTGACGGAATCGGCCTCTACCGGACCGAATTCACCTTTTCCATCCGCAGCACTTTTCCTACCGAGGACGATCAGTTCGAGTACCTCGAGCGCGCGGCGGAGCGGATGCATCCGCGAAAGATGGTCTTCCGCCTGGTGGATCTGGGCGGCGACAAGATCCTCCCGTATTTTCCCCTCCCGCCGTCGCGGAATCCATCCCTCGCCGAGCGCGGCATCCGGCTGCTGCTCCGGCACGTCGATCTGCTGAAGACCCAGCTGCGCGCCTTCTTGCGCGTGAGCGCCGGTCATCCAGTGTCCATCCTCCTCCCCGTCGTCGTCGGGATCGAGGACGTGCGTCAGGTCCGGGTGGTGGTGCGGCAAGTGCAGGACGAGCTCTCCGCCGAAGGAAAGCGCTTCGATGCGGCCGTCCCCATCGGCGCGATGATCGAGGTGCCGTCGGCCGCCCTGATGATCCGGAACCTGGCGAAGGAGGTCGACTTCCTCAGCCTGGGAACGAACGACCTCGTCCAGTACGTGCTGGCCGCCGATCGCGAGGACGAGACCACGGCGCCCTACTACCAGCCCTTGCACCCCGCAGTCCTCCGTCTCATCGAGTCAGTGGTCGAGGGCGCGAGGAGCGCGGGCCGGGAGCTCACCATCTGCGGTGAGATGGCGGGGGATCCGCTGCACACCGCGCTGCTGCTCGGGCTCGGGCTGCGCGAGCTCAGCGTCGCACCGGGCCAGATGCTCGAGGTGAAGGACGCCATCCGGCAGACTCGCCTCGACGAGGCACGGCGACTCGCCAGCGTCGCCCTGGAGCTCGGATCGGCGGCCGAAGTGGAGGCGCTTTTGAACCAGAACCGGCCTGCTCGGTCTGGCCATCCCGCGAGCGTGGGGCCGGCGGCAACCCGACCCTGACGCGTCGCTTTGGCGGCTGCTACGTCTGCGATCGCGTCGCTTCCTCCCAGCGCGCCGGATGCAGGCCCGGTCTCCAGGCGAACCTCGATTGACCGGGCCGGCCTTGAACCGCGTCGGCGATCAGCGGCCCCAGCACCGGCGCGAACTTGAAGGCGTGCCCGCTGTCGCCCGATGCGACCACCACGCCGGGCCGATCCGGATCGCGGGCGATCCAGAAGTGTCCGTCGCAGGAATCGCAGTAGAGGCAGATCCGCGTATGGACGATGGGCGCATCCTGCAGCAACGGGAAGGTGCTGGCCAGGAACTCTCGCAGCTGCCGCGTCTCTTCCACGGTAACGGATCTCTGCGGCGATTGGGGATGCATCGGCCGGCCCCTGGCGTGCCGCGCGATCTTGACCACTCCGCCCTCCGGATGCGCGGGGAAGCCGTAATAGCCGGTGTTCTGGATGTCCGCGCAGAAGACGGGAAAGCGCTCCGGCAGGAAGGCGTCGCACTGCTTTGGCGCGAGGTGGAAGACGGGATGTCCCGTAGAGCGAAATTCCGCAGCCAGCCAGGGGAGCGCGTGCGGCGTCCAGGCGCCGAGAGCGAGGACCACTTGATCGGCCGCCATCGCCTCGCCCGCGCCGGAGATGATTCCCACGCCTTGCTCGAGCAGGCGCGCGAAGACGACGCCCTCGCGCAGCTCCACGCCGAGCCGCCGTGCCTCGGCGACGAGGCGCGCGATCGCCTTCCCGCTTTCGACGAAGCCGCCCTCCGGATCGTAGATGCCGTGGCGGTAGCGCTCTGCGTTCCAGGCGGGAAATCGCGCCCGCACCGCGGCGCCATCGAGCAGCTCGGGCCGATGGCCGCGGCGTGAAACCATCTCGAAGCTGTCCTGCTCGAGCGTGCCGGGCGCGAGCGGCGTCCGCCGCAGCAGCAACAGACCGGTCTCGTGGTAGAGCGGGCCGAGATCGCGGTTCCACCGTAGCCAGCCTTCGATGGCCCTCTCGGCCAGGGCGGTATAGGGCTCGTCGGCGCCGTACTCGAGTCGCACCACCTTGCTGATGTCGGTGGAGGCGGCAAGGGGGTGTGGAAGCGGTCCCGGATCGATCAGCACGACTGGGTGACCGCGCTCGCGCAGCTCGATGGCGGCGGTCACTCCGAAGACTCCGGCGCCGGCAACCAGGACGCGATCCATGCCGGGGCTCACGAGGTCGGGTCGAGCTTCGCCACCTTCATGACGGTATCCCAGGTGCGCGTGGTGACGTCCTTGCCGAACGTCTTCTCGATGAGCGTCATGAACACCGGCCCGCGCGGGCCCGGGACATAAGCGGTGAACACCTCGGCGTCCTGGATGCGCAGGATGCGAGCGCCGTCGAGCTCGAGCGGCAGTTTGATGCGGGCTTTGGGTTCGAGGCGCAGGAACGTGACCACGCGCTTCGCTCCGGGCTTCAGCCGGAATCCTTCGTAGGGATCGGAGTCGAGGATCCTGCGAAGCGCTTCGATCGGTCGCACGATGGTGGGGAAAGCGCTTCCGAGGCTTTTCTTCATCGCCGCCTCGGCCTTGTGCTCGAGCGCTGCTTGCGGCGCCCCGGGTGCGCTGAAGACCACGTTTCCACTCGAGAGCACCGTCTTCACGTCCTTGAATCCTGCCGCCTCGAACGCCTTCCTGAGCTCCGGCATCTTCGCGTTCATCGGGCTCACGCCCCGGAGGAACGCCGCGTAGCGCTTCATGCGCAGGACCATATCTGCATACTACTGCGACGCTACCGCGGCGACGGCATGGTATGGCCTGCATGTCCGAAGCAACCGCTCTGGAACGCGGCCGGACCATCGCCGGCCGTGAGCCCCTGGGCGCGGCCGCCGCCTATCCCACCTCCGCTCGTTCTTCGACGGCGACGAGAGACGGGCGCTTGCGCCCAGCGAGCCTGCGCAAGGTGGTGAAGAAGATCGGCGTGAGCAACAGCCCGAACAAAGTGACGCCGATCATTCCGGAGAACACGGCGACGCCCATGGCGTGGCGCATCTCGGCGCCGGCGCCGCGCGACGATACCAGAGGCCAGACGCCCATGATGAACGCGATCGACGTCATCAAGATCGGACGAAGGCGGAGGCGGCAGGCCTCGAGCACGGCGGCGATCGGGTCGCGGTTGCCCTCCTCCTGCTTGTCCTTTGCGAACTCGACGATGAGGATCGCGTTCTTGCAAGCGAGACCCACCAGCACGAACAGGCCGATCTGGGTGAAGATGTTGTTGTCGCTGCCGTCGAGCCAGACGCCGGTGATGGCCGCGAGCAGGCACATCGGCACGATCAGGATCACGCTCAGCGGCAGCGTCCAGCTCTCGTACTGCGCTGCCAGGACCAGGAATACGAGCAGCACGCAGAGCGGGAAAACGAGCAGGCCGGTATTGCCGGCGAGGATCTGCTGGTACGTGAGCTCGGTCCATTCGTAGGTCATCCCCGGCGAAAGCTCGCGCGTGGCGATGGACTGGACGGCGGCGAGCGCTTCACCGGAGCTCCGACCGGGCGCCGGAGCTCCGTTCACCTCGGCGGCCGGATAGCCGTTGTAGCGCGTGACGCGGTCGGGACCGTTCGTCGCCTGCACCGAAAGGACGCTTCCCAGCGGCAGCATCGCACCGTTCGCGTTGCGCGTTTGCAGCGCCATCACGTCCTCGGGCGCGAGCCGATGCCGCGCGTCCGCCTGGACGGTGACCTGGAAGGTGCGGCCGAAGCGATTGAAGTCGTTCACGTAGACGGAGCCGAGATAGGCCTGCATCGTCTCGAACACGTCGTTCAAAGCGACGCCGTGTGACTTGGCCTTCGTCCGGTCGAGGTTCGCGAACAGCTGGGGAACGTTCACCTGGTACCCGGAGAAGAGCCCCGTGAGCTCGGACCGCTGATATCCGGCGGCGAGGACCTTCTGGGTCTCCTGATAGAGGGGATTCAGCCCGAGGTCACCCCGATCCTCGACATAGAACTTGAAGCCGCCGATGGTCCCCAGGCCCTGCACCGGCGGGGGAGGGAAGACCCCGACGATCGCGTCCTGGATCTCGGAGAACTTCCGGTTCAACGTGGCGGCGATCGCGGGCCCCTGCAGGTGCCCGGCCTTGCGCTCCGCAAAGGGCTTCAGACCCACGAACACGATTCCGGCGTTCGTGCTGTTGGTGAAGCCGGCGATGGAGAGGCCCGGGAACGCGATCGCATGCTCGACGCCCTCGGTCTCGAGCGCCGCCTGCGACATGCGTCGAATGACTTCGTCGGTGCGATCCAGCGAGGCAGCGTCCGGAAGCTGCGCGAACGCGACCAGGTACTGCTTGTCCTGCGTGGGCACGAAACCGGTCGGTACCCGCGCGAAGCCGAGCCAGGTGAGCGCCAGAAGCCCCGCATACGCGGCCAGCGCCACCCCCGAGCGGCGCAGGATCCGCCGCACCAGGCCGACGTAACCGCGCGACGCCGCGCCGAAGAAGCGGTTGAAGGGCGCGAACAGCCAGCCCAGGCCGCGATCGATCGTCCGCGTAACCGTGTCCTTGGGAGCGTCGTGGGCGCGGAGCAGCACGGCAGACAGCGCCGGGCTCAAGGTGAGCGAGTTCAGGGCGGAGATGACCGTGGAGATGGCGATGGTGAGCGCGAACTGCTTGTAGAACTGGCCGCTGAGCCCGGGGATGAAGCCGATGGGGACGAATACCGCGCAGAGGACCAGGGCGATGGCGATGATCGGGCCGCTCACCTCGTCCATCGCGCGACGGGTCGCGTCCCGCGGCGAGAGCCCGAGCGCGATGTTCCGTTCCACGTTCTCCACCACCACGATCGCGTCGTCGACGACGATTCCGATGGCGAGCACCAGCCCGAAGAGGGAGAGCGCGTTGATGGAGAAGCCGAACAGCTTCATCACCGCGAAGGTCCCGACCAGCGACACCGGGACCGCCACGATGGGGATGATCGACGCCCGCCAGGTCTGGAGGAAGAGGATCACCACGATCACGACCAGCGCCAGCGCCTCGAGGAGGGTGACAACCACTTCCTCGATCGAGGAGCGCACGAAGCGGGTCGGGTCGTAGACGATGCTGTAGGAGATGCCTTCCGGAAAGGTTCGCGACAACTCGGCCATGGTCTTGCGGACCGCGTCGGAGAGAGCGAGCGCGTTGGAACCGGGCGCCTGGAAGATGGGGATCGCCACCGCCGCTTTGTTGTCGAGCAGGCTGCGGAGCGCGTATTGGTTCGCGCCCAGCTCGATGCGGCCGAGATCGGCCAGGCGGACCTTGGCGCCGTCCGGCGACGTCTTGACGATGACCTCGCCGAACTCCTCCGCGTCGACGAGCCGGCCGCGCGCGTTGATGCTGAGCTGGAAGCTGGCATCGCGGGGGGAGGGCTGCTGGCCCAGCGCGCCAGCCGCGACCTGGACGTTCTGCTCGCGCAAGGCGCGCACCACGTCGCTCGCGGTGAGGTCGCGCGCGGCGACCTTCTCGGGATCGAGCCAGATCCGCATGCTGTAGTCACCCGAGCCGAACAGCTGCACGTCGCCCATGCCGGGGAGGCGGGCGAGGCTGTCCTTCACTTGAAGGAGAGCGAAGTTGCGGATGTAGGTCTCGTCGTAGCGGCCGTCGGGCGAGAAGAGGTGGACGACCAGCGACAGGTCGGGCGAGCTCTTGCGCGTGGTGACGCCGAGCCGGAGCACGTCTTCGGGCAGCCGCGGAAGGGCTTGCGAGACGCGGTTCTGCACCTGGACCTGCGCGATGTCGATGTCCGTCCCGATCCGGAACGTGATGGTGAGCGCCATCGATCCGTCGGCGTTGGAGAGCGAGGACATGTAGAGCATGTCCTCGACGCCGTTGATCTCCTGCTCGAGGGGCGCGGCCACCGTCTCGGCGATCACTTGCGGGCTCGCGCCGGGGTACTGGGCCCGCACCACCACCGTCGGCGGGACCACTTCCGGGTACTCGGAGATGGGAAGCTGGAAAGCCGAGATCGCGCCGATGACGAAGATGACGATCGAGAGCACGCCCGCGAAGATCGGGCGATCCACGAAGAAGCGGGCAATTTTCATTGCGGGGTCTCCTTCGGCGACGACTGCGAGTCGACTGCCCGCATCGCGATGAGCTCCGGCGTGACTTCGACGCCGGGGCGCACGCGCTGCAGGCCGCGAACCACTACGCGATCAGAGGGCGAGAGCCCTTCACGCACGACGCGGAGTCCGTCCTCGAGCGGACCGAGCTTCACCGCGTGGTATCTGGCCCGGCCGTCCGCCCCGACCACCCAGACGAATCGCCGGTCCTGATCGGTGGCGATCGCGCGATCGGCGACGAGCAGCACCTCGCGCGCTGCGCCGTCGGTCAGCCGCACCCGGGCGAATAGCCCGTGCGAGAGCCGGCCGTCCGGGTTCCGGACCACGGCGCGCACCTTCAGAGTCCCGGTCGCCGGGTCCACCCGATTGTCGATGAAGTCGATCGGCACCTCGTGCGGATATCCGTCTTCGCCGGGAAAGCCGACGCGCGCCACGCCACCGCCTGCGCCGCGGAGGCGCAGGCCCTCGACCTCGCTCACGTCGACGTAGACGTAGAGCGGATCGACTGAAACCACGGTCGCGAGCGGCGACGCCGTGTTGGGACCGACGATGTTTCCCGCGGTGATGAGGATGCGGCCGATCCGTCCCGCGATGGGCGAGCGGACGTAGGCGTAGTCGAGGTCGAGCTCAGCGCTCGAGACGGC
>MNFJ01000112.1 GCA_001918155.1 Deltaproteobacteria bacterium 13_1_40CM_4_68_19 | reverse complement strand
GCCCGGCCATCTGGCGAGTCGTTGGTGGCGACCGGCTGCCCCTCGCCCATCCCGATGGCTTGCGCCCGCTTCTCCGGGATTCCGCGGTCCACCAAGACCCGGCGCACCGCCTCTGCGCGGCGCGCGGAGAGCTCCTGGTTGTGCTGCTCGCTTCCGCTGTTGTCGGTGAAGCCCAGCACCTGGATCTGGTCGTCCGGATACTTCACCAGCACGGCGGCGAGTTCGCCGAGGTGCTGCACCGCCTGCGGTTTCAGCACCGCGCTGTCGGTCTCGAAGAGCAGCTCGTTCTTGAGGTGGACGAGGATGCCGTTCGCGGTCCGCGTGGCGGCGATGTCCTTCTGCTTCAGCTCTTCCGCCTGCTTGTCGAGCAAGTGGCCGGCCACGCCCCCGGCCGCCGCGCCGGTGACGCCGCCGATGGCAGCTCCCTTCCATCCGCCGACCGCGCCGCCGACCACCGCTCCGGTCGCGGCGCCTGCGCCGGCGCCAACCTTCGTGCGCGTGTTCTCGCCAGAGCTGGCGCAGGCGACCAGCGCCAGCAGCATCGCTCCGATGAACGTCGGTCTCATGCGACTAAGACTGCGGACGCAGTTGCAAATTGCAGCAGGCACCCGCTCGCCCGACAGCAGCGCACTTGCGCGCGCGACCAAAGCCTGCGAATGAGGCGCGGATCCACGGGAGGCTCCCATGCTTCAGGTCGGCGACGTCGCCCCGGATTTCGAGCTGCTCGACGAGGAGGGCAAGCCCACCCGCCTTTCCAGCTTCCGCGGCCGCAATGTCGTCATCGTCTTCTTCCCCGCCGCCTTCTCGCCCATCTGCACGCAGGAGCTGAAACAGATCGGGGCCCGCAGGATGGAGTACGAGCGAGAGAACGCGGCGGTGGTCGGCGTATCCGTGGACAACCGGTGGAGCCTGCGCGCGTTCAAGCGCGACGAGGGACTGAGCGCGACGCTGCTCTCCGATTTCCACCCCAAGGGGAACGTGGCGCAAAAGTACGGCGTCTTCCTCGGCGAGACCGGGTACGCCAAACGAGGCACGTTCGTCGTCGACAAGGACGGCATCATCCGCGGGATCGCGATCAAGGAGCCGAAGGAGCCGCGCAGCGAGGAGGATTACTTCAACCTGCTGCGCAATTGCCCGCGCTGAGAACCAACCAATGGCGTTCGAGGGGTTCCCGCAGGGCGGTCTTGCCTTCCTGCGCGATCTCGCGGAGCACAACGAGCGCGACTGGTTCGCAGCGCATCGCTCCCTCTGGGACTCCGAGATCGTGCCCGCCATGCTGGAATGGTGCGGCGCGCTCGCCAAGCGCCTGCGAGACGTGATGCCGGGCCTGGTATTCCTGCCCCGCGTCGGCGGGAGCGTCCATCGCCTGAACCGCGATACCCGATTCTCGCGCGACAAGCGGCCGTACAAGACCCATGTCGCGGCGCTGCTCTGGGACGGCGCGGAGAAGCACGATTCGCCGGGCGTGTACCTCCATGTCGCGCCGGGGGAGGTGATCTTCGGCGGCGGAATCTACGCCTTCGAGGAAGCGCGCCTCGACCGCTGGCACAAGCTGCTCCACAGCCCCGCTTCCGCGGAACGGCTGCAGAGCGCCCTCGCCGCGGCGAAGCGCGGCGGGCTGAAGCTGGAGATCTGCGAGAAGCTGCAGCGCCCCGCCCGGGGATTCGATCCGGAGGGACCGCGGGCCGAGCTTTCGAAGTACAAGGGCCTCGCGGTGGTGAAGCGGTCGAGGCCGGCGGCGTGGCTCCACACGACGCAGGCCCTCGACCGGGCGGAAGCCGTGGCGCGCGCCTACGCTCCGCTCCATGCCTGGATGCGCGACGAGCTCTGTCGATAGTCGCGGCCGCCGAAGGCGGCTTAGCGACTACTGTTTTTAGACTGTACAGGTTAAGAAATCTTTCCAGTGCCGATCGAACCGCTCACGTTGCAGGGCAGATTCGTCCTCCTGCGGCCGCTCGCGCGCGGCGACGTCCCCGCGCTGCGCGCGCTCGCCGCAGGTCCGCGCGGCACCTTCGAATGGGCGCTCGTCCCGGCGCCGGAGCAGGTCGAGCGGTACGTCGAAAGTGCGCTGGCGCAGATGGGTCGCAGGGCCGCGGTCGTCTTCGCCATCTGCCTGCCCTCCGGCGAGGTGGTCGGCTGCACTCGCCTGTTCGATCTGCAGCGCTGGGAGTGGCCGGAGGGCAAGGATCCGCGCCCTGGTCAGGACGTGCTCGATGCGGCGGAGATCGGGTACACCTGGCTCGCCGAGCGCGCGCAGCGCACGGCCGTGAACACGGAGGCGAAGCTGCTGCTGCTCCGGCACGCGTTCGGGACCTGGCGCTGCTTCCGGGTGACGCTGAAGACCGACGAGCGGAATGCGCGCTCGCGTCGCGCCATCGAGCGCCTCGGCGCGCACCTCGACGGCATCCTGCGCAGTTTCCAGCCGGCGGTCGAGGGCAGGCCGCGCAATACGGCCTACTACACGATCCTCGACCATGAGTGGCCGCAGATCGAGCGGCGCCTGCAGGCGAAGCTCGGGTGAGCGGCTACTCGTCCTCGCTCTGCTGCAGCTTGGCGCGGAGCAGATCGCCGAGGGTGCCGAAGCCCTTTCCCGGCGGCATCCGCTTGTTCATCTGCCGCTGGTACTCGCGGTAATCGGAAGCCCCTTCCGCCCGCTCCGCAGCGCTGCGCGAGAGACGGTAGCGACCGCGATCGTCGATGTCGACGATCTGCGCCTTGAACTGCGTCCCCGGCGGCAGCGTCTTCTTGTTGTCGCTGCCGCGCGGCGTGCCGAGCTCGGCATTCGGCACCAGCCCCTTGCCGCCCTCCCAGTGCACGAACACGCCGAACGGCTCGCACTTGTCCACGGTGGCGTCGATCACGTCGCCCACGCGGGCGCGCTTTTCCTTCTCCGGCCTGGGACCCGCGGGCGCCTGCGCCTCCTCCTCGCCGATCCGGCGCAGCGCGATGCGCCGCTGGGCATCGTCGACCGACTCGACCTGCACCCAGATCGTCTCTCCCTCTTTCACCACCTCGCGCGGATGCTGCACGTGGCGGTCCGAGAGCGCGGAGACGTGCACCAGGCCATCCACGCCCGGGAACAGCTCGACGAATGCGCCGAAGGGCTGCAGCCGCGCGACCTTGCCCTGCAGCCGCGCGCCCTCCTTGAGCTGCGGCCGGGCGGCGTCCCAAGGATCCTGCTCGAGGGCGCGCAGCGACAGCGCGATCTTCTCATGCAGCTTGTCATCCTTCTCGATGCGCAGCACCTGCACCTTCACGCGCTGGCCGGGCTGGACCACGTCCTGCGCGTGCGCGACGCGCGCATGGGACAGCTCGGAGACATGGACCAGCCCTTCCAGGCCGCCCAGATCGACGAATGCTCCGAAGTCGCGCACGGAAGTGACCGTGCCCTCCAGCTGCGCCCCGACCTCCAGCCGCTTGCGCAGCTCGGCAGCCTGCGCGGCGCGCTCCTCCTCGAGCAGCGCGCGCCGGGAGAGGATCGCGTTTCCGCCGCGGATCTCCGCGACGCGGAACTTGAGACGCTGCCCCACGAACTGCGATTGGTCCTCTACGAACCGGATGTCGACCTGCGAGGCGGGGACGAAGCCGCGCATCCCGCCGAGGTCCACTTCCAGGCCGCCTTTGTTCTGCCCCGTCACCAGACCCTCGATCGGGATCTTCGAGTCGAGCGCCTGCTGCAGCATCTCGCGGCCCGCTCCCTTGGGAACGGAGCGCGTGACCACCACGTTGCCCTCGGTGACCGAGAGCACGTATCCCTCGAGAGTCTCGCCGGCGTGGACGAGCAGATCCCCCTTCTCGTTGCGCAGCTCGCGCAGATCGATGATCCCTTCGCCCTTGCCACCCAGATCGAGGAAGGCGACCTCAGCGCCGAGATGGGCCACGCGCGCCGAGATCTTTTGCCCCACCCGGAGCTTCCCCGGTTTCTGCTGCTCGGATTCGGCGAAGAGCGCGGCGAAGTCGGCACTCTCTTCGGTCGAAGGCTGCGCGTACACCGAACCGGGATCCTCGACGGTCTTCTGCGCCGCATTCTCGGCCGGTTGCGACGTCGAAGCCGGCGGTTCGGAAGGGGCGGGTGCGCCCAGCGTCGGTTTGCGCACGACGATGGGCATCCTCCGCTCTTCCTTCTGCCGCGGAGGCCGCCTCTTGCCCTGCTGAGGCGGCCTGGGCGACTCGGAGGACGGACGCACGGACTCGAGGATCTCCTCGAACGTCGGCTGCGCGCTCCTCTTCGGCTCGGCCGGCGGCTTCGGCTCTTCCACCCGGACGCCTTGCAGGACTTCCTCGAACGAGGGCTGATGCTTGCGGGCGCCCTGCTGCTGCTCTTCCGGCTTGTCGCTCATCGAACGCCTTTTCCGCTAGAGAGCGGTCCATCACCTGTACAGCCTGAAAGCAACGGTCGCCAAGCCGCCTTCGCCGGCCGCGACTGGATGCGGGCGGCGGGTCATACCACAGTGCGACCGAAGAACGCTCAGCTTCGCGCGGGCTGCCTCCCCGCCCCGCGCGCTTCCGTCTCCATCTCGCGCAGTGATCCCAAGAGCTTCGCATCCGCGGGAAGGTTGGCCTTGCGCATCCCCTCTCCGCCCACGACGACGCGTCCGCCCGTCTGCTCCGCGGCGGTCACGCAGGTGGCGACCTGCTCACCGACTTCGGAGCTGATCGTGCTGCTCAATGCCACCACGGAGGCACGAGCGCGGAGGATGAGGGCGGCGAGGTCGCGGGCCGGAGTCTGCGCAAGCGGGGCGAGCACCTCGAACCCTTGCGCCCGCAGCAGGCAGGCCGCCATTCTCGAGGCGATGTCGTGCAGCTCGCCTGCGACCGCCGCGACCACCGCCGTTCCACGATCGGCGCGGACCGGTTCACCCGGCGGCTCCGCCAGCGGCTGCGAGCGCGCCACCGCGTCGATCACCGCTTGCGCCGCGACATGCTCTTCGGCCACCGAGAGCTTTCCCTGCGCCCATTCGTCGCCGATCCGGTGCAGCGCCGGAGTCGCGATCTCGTCGAACAGCTCGGCCAGCGAATGCCCGCGCAGGCGCAGCCCGGCGAGCTGCGCCACCAGCGCCGGTGCGTCGCCGCGCAGGGCCGCCTCGCCGAAATGGCGGATCGCCGGCTCGCCCAGCTCGTCTGCGCCCTGGGGCACCGCCGCAGGCAGCGGCCCGGCGGTCTGGTACTGCCGCTTCTGCACGAACGCGGTCACGTCGCGCAGCCGGAACTTGCGGTGGCCGCCCGGCGTTCGGAAGCAGTCGATCTCTCCGGCGTCGGCCCATCGTTTCACGGTGGCCTCGCCCACTCCGAGCAGCGTCGCGACCTGCCGTGTCGATAGAACGTCCGTGTTCATCCTTTCCTTGGACGGCCAGTACGATGTGGGCGGTTAGACGATGAACGAGCGCGGACGATTCGCCCCCAGCCCCACGGGCGAGCTGCACCTGGGAAACGCGCGCAGCGCTTTGCTCTCCTGGCTGTGGGCCAGGAAAGGCGGCGGCGGATACGCGATCCGCATCGAGGACATCGACACTCCGCGCGTCCGTCCCGGGATGGCGGAGCAGCAGCTGGCGGAGCTCGCCTGGCTCGGCCTCGACTGGGACGGTCCGCCCGTCTTCCAATCGCAGCGCACGGGGCTCTACGAGGATGCCCTGCAAAAGCTCGGTGACCATGTGTATGAATGTTTCTGCTCGCGCGCGGAGATCGCGGCGGCGAGCGCGCCGCACGGCGACGAGGGGCCGCGATATCCGGGCACCTGCGCGAACTTGACCCGCGCGCAGCGGGCGGAGCGCCGCAGGACGCGCTCGCCGTCGCTGCGCCTGCGGGTCCCACCCGGTCCGCTTGCCTTCCACGACGAGATCGCCGCAGATCAGTCGTTCGATACCCGGCAGCTGGTCGGCGACTTCGTGCTGCGCCGTGGCGACGGCATCTTCGCCTACCAGCTCGCGGTCGTGGTCGACGACGGCGCGATGGCGATCACGCAAGTGCTTCGGGGAGCAGACCTGCTCGCCTCGACGGCGCGGCAGATCCTGCTGCACCGGCTGCTCGGACAGCGCGAGCCTCGCTGGGCGCACGTCCCGCTGGTGATCGCCGCAAGCGGAGAGCGGCTTTCAAAGCGCGACAAATCGCTCTCGCTCTCTGCGCTGCGCAAACGCGGTGTGGACCCGCGACAAGTTGTCGCGCACCTCGCCCGCCTCTCGGGGCTCGCCGCGCGGGATGCCTGCGAGGCGCGCGAGCTTCTCGGCGGTTTTTCTTTACCGAAATTGCCGCTGCGCGGCCCGACGCGGATTGACGCATTGCCCTACTGATTTCAAACAACGCCCTCGCAGAACCAGGCTGATCCGATTGCCGATTCGCAGCAGCGTGTGTTACTTCCCCCGGCCCGCGCTCGAAGGGAGAGGCGCAAAATGCCCGAGCCGCAGAACCAGATCGGTTCCATCCGCGTGAAGAAGGCGAACTGGAACCTGCCCGCTCCCATACTCTTCGAGGAGGCGGTGCGCAGGGGAGAGGGAAGGGTCGCCGTCGGCGGATCGCTCGTGGTCGCCACCGGCAAGCACACCGGCCGCGCCGCAAACGACAAATTCATCGTCCGCAACGCCGTCACAGACAAGAGCGTCTGGTGGGGGAAGGTCAACAAGCCGTTCCCGCAGGAGAAGTTCGATCGGGTGTTCGAAAAGATGAAACGTTTCCTCGAAGACAAGGAGGTGTTCGTCCTCGACGCATTCGTCGGCACGCACCCCGAGCACCGCATTCCGGTACGGGTGATCACGCAGCTTGCCTGGCACAACCTGTTCATCCGCACCATGCTGCTGCCCGCGAAGCCGGGCGAGTACGACCGCATCACCGACCCGTTCACGATCATCGATCTGCCCGCCTTCCAGACCTCGAAGGACGAGGACGGAACCAACGGCCCAACCGCGATCCTGGTGGACTTCCAGAAGAAACTGACGCTGATCGCCAACACCGAGTACGCGGGCGAGATGAAGAAGAGCGCCTTCTCGCTGATGAATTTCGTGCTGCCGCAGAAGGGCACGATGCCGATGCACGCCAGCGCGAACATCGGCCCGCAGGGCGACACGGCGGTGTTCTTCGGGCTGTCCGGGACGGGCAAGACGACGCTCTCGGCCGATTCCCGGCGGACGCTGATCGGCGATGACGAGCACGGCTGGGGCGCGGGCGGCGTCTTCAACTTCGAAGGCGGCTGCTACGCGAAAGTGATCTGCCTCTCTCCCGAGGCCGAGCCCGAGATCTACGCGACGACGCGGATGTTCGGTACCGTTCTCGAGAACGTAGTGATGAACCCGAACACGCGCGAGCTCGATTTCAGCGACGCGACGCTCGCCGAGAACACGCGCGCTTGCTACCCGATCGGCTACATCCCGAACGCCTCGAAATCGGGGATGGGTGGACAGCCGAAGAACGTGGTGATGCTCACGTACGACGCGTTCGGCGTGCTGCCCCCGATCGCGCGCCTGGCCCCCGCACAGGCGGCGTACTTCTTCCTCTCCGGCTATACGGCAAAGGTCGCAGGCACCGAGATCGGGGTGAAAGAGCCGCAAGCCACGTTCTCCACCTGTTTCGGCGCTCCGTTCATGCCGCTGCACCCGACGGTGTACAGCAAGCTTCTCGCGCAAAACATCGCCAAGAACGCCACTTGCGTCTGGCTGATGAATACCGGCTTCACCGGCGGTCCGTACGGCGTCGGAAGGCGCATGTCGATCCAGCACACGCGCGCGCTCCTCAACGCCGCGCTGGACGGCAAGCTCGACCAGTCGAGGTACGTCAAGGATCCAATCTTCGGGTTCGAGCTCCCGACCGAAGCTCCGGGAGTGCCGGGCTCGGTGCTGATCCCGCGCGAGAGCTGGTCCGACAAGGCGGCCTACGACGAGAAGGCGAGGCACCTGGCGAAGCTCTTCAACGAGAACTTCAAGCAGTTCGCGGACCAGGCCTCAGCCGAAGTGCTGGCGGCCGCGCCGAAGGCGGGGTAAAAGACCCGCGCGAATGTCCGAAAAAGAAGCAGGCATCGAAGTCGAGGGGACGGTGCGCGAGGAGCTCGCGGGAGGAAACTACCGCGTCGAGCTCGACAACAAGCACTCGGTCCTGGCGTACGCGAGCGGCAAGATGCGCAAGTTCCGCATCCGCATCCTGCCCGGCGACCGGGTGAAGCTCGAGCTTTCCCCCTACGACTTGACGCGGGGGCGGATCACGTACCGGCAGAAGTAGGCGCGGCCGCGACGAGTCAATTCGTCGCTTCCTCGATCCGGAACTCGACGCGGCGGTTCAGCGTGCGGCCCGCGCGGGTGGAGTTCGACGCGATGGGCCGCTTCGGCCCATAGCCTACCGCCGTGAGTTGCTTCGCCTCGACGCCCTCGCGGACCAGGTATTCCTTCACCGCGTCGGCGCGCGCCTGCGACAGCGTCACGTTTTCCTTCCGCTTGCCGACGTTGTCGGTGTGGCCCTCGATCCGCACCGTGACCGAAGCGTCCCGGACCGCCTGGGCGATCTCGTCGAGCACGTCGTAGCTGTCTCGCAGGATCTTGGCGCGGTTCGGCTGGAAATGGATCTGCTGCTTCAGCTCGATGCGGTCGCGGCGCACCACGATGAGCCTCTCCCTGCGCGGGCAGCCCTGGTTGTCGGGCGAGCCCGGCTCGTCGGGGCAGCGGTCGTCCTTGTCCGCCACCTTGTCGCCGTCCCGATCGGGCCAGGGGCATCCGAAGTTCTCCTTCGGCCCGGGCAGCTCCGGACAGCGGTCGATGTCGTCCGAGACCCCATCGCCGTCGCGATCGGTGAAGAGGGGGCAGCCACGGCGCTCGGGAGGGCCTGGAACGTCGGGGCAGAGATCGTCGACGTCGGGCACCCCGTCCCCGTCGCCGTCCTTCGCGGTCACGCTCGGAGCGACGGGAACCGGCGCCTGAGGCTCCGGCTTGTCCTTGATCGCCACCGCCTGCTTGCCGCAATCCCGGCTCCTCGCGACCGCGTCGTGCGCGGCCGGAGCGGCCGTTCCCAGGTGCGCATCGGCGCGCCGCGAGTCGCCCTGGTCGAGGGCCAGCCGGGCAAAGCGCAGATTCGCCTCGGCGGTGGCGAGCTCGCGCGGAGCGCAGGCCTCAGCGTTCAGGTCGCGGGCAACCTTGACCTCCGCCGCGACGGAATCGGCGCGCTGGCGCAGCGCCGATCCGCTCGCGCAGGCGGCCGCCAGGCAACATGCAACCGGCACGATGGAGCGCGTCATCTCTTCGACACCGCCGCGTCGTCCGCCGCCGGCGCGGTACGCCGCTCCGAGGCCTTGCGCCCGGCGGCCTGCGCGAAGCGCAGCGCGTCCGCGGCCAGCGCCTGCGCGTCCGCGTAGCGCGCGTGCCCCTGCTCCTCGCGCGCTTTCGCGAGATAGAGGTCGGCGAGCGTCGCCTCGTAGAGCGCGTACCCGTCCGCATTCGCGGCGCGGGCGCGCAAGAGCGCCCCGTCAGCGTCGTCGATGACGCTGGTCGTCGTCACGGGCCCGCAACCCAGCAGCAGGCAGGCCACAATTGTGCCGCGCAGTGCCAATCCATCCTCGGTATCCCGCCTCCCGATCCCTGTCTAGTTCTTTGCTTGAACGGCGCGGCTGGGGCCCATAGCATCATTCCGATGATCGCAGCCCTGCTCGCCGCGTTGCTCTCCACCGCGCCCGTCCTGAGCCTGACGGAGCCGCAGCTCGACGCGAAGATCTCGGAAGCGCAGCGGCTTCCATTCACCCAGCGGATCGAGGTCCTGAGCGCGCTCTTCCTCGGTGTTCCTTACACCGACCTACCTTTGGGCGATGGCGACAAGGGACCCGAGCCGGGACCGCTGTTCCGTACCGACGGCGTCGACTGCCAGACGTACGTCGAAACCGTGCTGGCGCTGGCGAACGCACACAACCTCGACCACGCCAAGGCCATCCTCGACGACATCCGCTACGCCGACGGCAAACCGAGCTTCCAGAGCCGCAACCACTTCACCGAGGCGCAGTGGCTGCCTGCCAATGCGCGCAAGGGATATCTCGCGGACGCGGTGCCCTCGCTGGACAAACGCGCTCCGACCGAGACCCTGGTCCTGGACAAGTCGCAGTGGACCCAGGTCCCTGGGCTGAAGCGCCTGACGGCCGCCCAGGTTCCCGACGGAAAGTACCGGGTGCGCTACCTGCCGCTCGATCGGGTCGAGCAGCGCGCGCAAGAGATCGCTCCGGGGACGATCGTGATGGTGGTGCGCGAGCACGACCCGAACCGGGTGGTGCGGATCACGCACATGGGGTTCGTGCTCAGGACGGATGCGGGGCTCGTCGTGCGACACGCGAGTACCGGGACGGAGCGCGCGGTGCTCGACGAGCCCTGGGGCGCGTTCGCCCAGAGGCAGCGCGAGTACAAGAAGTGGAAGGTGATCGGCCTGGCGCTGGCGCGTCCGCTCGACGCGTCACAGCGCGCCGCGCGGATCCAGACTGCTCAGCGCTAGCCGCTCCCGCGCCGAAGGTGCGGGATTGCGGCTATTGCTTTTGGCTGTATCGGTTGAGATGTGTTCCAGGCTAGCTCTCGGTATCTGCT
>MNFJ01000037.1 GCA_001918155.1 Deltaproteobacteria bacterium 13_1_40CM_4_68_19 | reverse complement strand
TAGTAGTCGAACCCCTGTTCGGAGCGGCGGAAGCGGAGCACCGACCAGAGCGCGGCCGGCTTCTCCGGCGTCAGCCGCACGAGCGCGCTCTGGCCCTGCCAGAGCGCCCGATCGCCAGAGAGCACGTCGTGCACCTGGTACGTTTCGTCCTCGGGAATGCCCAGCCGATCGAGCGGCACTTGCAGGATGGCCTCCTGCGGCGCGTACGGATCGAGGCTGACCGCGGCCAGCACCAGGCTCGACCGGTCGTCCGTCGCCTTGGAGTAGAAGAGCACGCGCTCGTTGTCCGCCCGGTGGAAACGCAGGTTGCGGTAGGACTGCAGGGCGCGGTGCTCGCGCCGGGCACGGTTCAGCGCCGCGATCCAGGCCCTGAGGTTGCCCGGCCGTTCGAAATCGCGGCTGACGATCTGGTACTTCTCCGAGTCCGCGTACTCCTCCTTGCCGGGCAGCCCGCGGTTCTCGGCCAGCTCGAAGCCGCTGTAGATGCCCCAGGAAGAGCTGAGAGTGGCGGCGAGCGCCGCGCGCAGGAGGAAGGCGGGCCTCCCTCCTTGCTGCAAGTGCTCGGGCAGGATGTCGGGCGTATTCGGCCAGAGGTTTCCGATCATGTAGTCGGCCGGCGGGCCCTGGGTCAGCTCGGTCAGGTAGTCCTCGAGCTCGTGCTTGAAGTTGCGCCAGGTGAAGTACGTGTACGACTGGTTGAACCCCGACTTCGCGAGCGCCCTCATCATCTTCGGCCGGGTGAACGCCTCGGCGAGGAAGATCACGTCGGGGTGGCGCGCGTGCACCTCGCCGAACACCCATTCCCAGAACGGCAGCGGCTTCGTGTGCGGATTGTCGACGCGGAAGATGCGGACGCCCTGCGCGATCCAGTGGAAGAAGACCGAGCGCAGCTCCGACCAGAGCGGGTCGCGGGCCGGTCCCATCCAGTCGAAGTTGACGATGTCCTCGTAGCGCTTGGGCGGGTTCTCGGCGGTCTTGATGGTGCCGTCGGGACGGCGCTGGAACCACTCAGGATGTTCGCGGATGTAGGGGTGGTCGGGCGAGCACTGGAACGCGATGTCCAGCGCGACCTCGATCCCGAGGTCCTTGGCGGAGCTCACGAAGTGGCGGAAGTCGTCGAGGTTGCCGAGTTGCGGATGGATCGCCTTGTGCCCGCCCTCGGGACCTCCGATGGCCCACGGGCTGCCGACGTCGTCGGGGCTGGCGGTCAGAGCGTTGTTCTTGCCCTTGCGCGCCGTGCGGCCGATCGGATGGATGGGCGGCAGGTACACGACGTCGAACCCGAGCTCTCCCACGTACGGCAGCATCTTCTCCGCGTCGCGGAAGGTGCCGTGCCGTTTCGGATCGCCCGAGGTCGAGCGAGGGAAAAATTCGTACCAGGAGCTGAAGACCGCGCGATCCCGCTCGGCGAAGATGCGCAGCTCGCGGTCGAGGCGGGTGGCAACGGAACGATCCGGGTGTCGCGATGCCGCGGCGAGCAGGCCGGGATCGACGGCCGTCGAAAGCGCGGCCGGGGACTGGCCGCCGAGCAGGGCCTTCTGTCCCTGCCGCAGCCGCTCGGCATCCGCCCGGGCTCCGGCGCCTTCCGCCCGTCCCGCCGCCGTGTCGAGAAGGGCCGCACCTTCGAGGAGCTCGGAGGAGACTTCTCGCCCGACCTCGATCTTGCGCTGCAGCTCGTGCACCCAGGTGCGGAACGAGTCCGGCCAGGCCTCGATGCTGAATGCGTAGAGGCCGTTGGCGCCGATCGGGAGCTCCGTCTCCCAGGCGTCGTTGCCGAGGAACCGCATCGGCTCCTCGCGAGGCTCTCCCTGTTCCGGGGTGAGCTGGCGCCAGCGGACCACGGCGGCGAGGTCATCGTGGCCCTCCTTGAAGATGTCGGCGGTGATGCGGACCGGTTCCCCTGCCCTGCGCCTGACCGGATAGCGTCCGCCATCGACCTGCGGTTGCACGTTTTCAATGATCGTGCTCCCCCTGCGCTCGGGCATCGTCTTCTCCTGCTCCCGCCGGCTCGCCAGGGGCACCGCATGGAGGGCCCGGCGTGGGAGCATCGCTGTTCGGCCACCTCCCGGCCCCTTGTGCCACTGATGGACATCGCGTCTGTCCGAAACAAGGCGTGCGGGGCACGCGGGAGGCACAGTCTTGATCCGCGAAGCGCCGTGCGCAATGGGGGCCGGAAACCGGGCTGGAGAAGGCCCGCCAACTCGCAGCCGGGTCATCAGTTGTTCTAGTCGCGGCCGCGGAAGGCGGCTTGGCGACTGTGCTTGGGCGCAAACCGTGCCAGCACGGGTTATGAAATGTGTTCTAGTCTGGCCGCCATGAAGAGCCGCTGGTCCGACGGCGAGGCCCGACAGTTCTGCGACCGGTACGCGCCGCGGCACGGCGACGCGCTTGCGATGCGCGTCTACACGTCGCGGCTGATCGGGGCCGAGTCCGACCTGGTCATGCATGGCGGTGGAAACACGTCCGTGAAGGTGCTGGAGGAGAACCTGCTCGGGGACCGGGTCGAGGCGCTCTGCATCAAGGGCAGCGGCTGGGACCTCGACTCCATCGAGCCGCAAGGTTTTCCGGCGATCGACCTGGGCTGGCTGCGCCGGCTGCGGAAGCTGGAGGCGCTCTCCGACGAGGAGATGGTGAACCAGCTGCGCACGCACCTGCTCGACGCCAAGGCGCCCAATCCCTCGGTGGAGACGCTGCTGCACGCCTTCTTGCCGCACACTTTCATCGACCACACCCATGCGGACGCGGTCCTGGCGCTCACCAACCAACCGGATGGCGCCGGGTTGATCCGCGAGGCCCTGGGCGATCGAGTGGTGGTGGTGCCGTACGTGATGCCCGGGTTCCGCCTGGCGAAGCTCGCCGCCGAGATGTTCGAGGGAAAGCCCGACGCCGAGGCGATGGTGCTCCTCAAGCACGGGCTCTTCACGTTCGGGGCCGACGCGCGCGAGAGTTACGAGCGCATGATCGAGTACGTCGATCGCGCGGAGAGCTTCCTGCGGACCCGATTGCGCGGCCGCGCCGCCCTCGGCACCGGGACGGGCGACGCGACTTCGTCTCAGGAGCGGATGGGACGGATCGGACCGATCCTGCGCGGCCTGCTCGCGACCGCGAGCGGCAACCCGGACCAACCGCACCGCCGCGTGATCCTGGAGCACCGCGCGACGCCCGAGCTTCTCGCCTTGATCGCGTCACCGCAGTGCGCCTCGCTCGCCGCCCGGGGGCCGCTCACACCGGACCACGTCATCCGCACCAAGGGGCAGCACCTCTTCATCGAGAAGCCAGCGCTGCAGGATCCGGATGCGCTCCGCTCCCAACTCGCCTCCGCGATCGCGGGCTATCGGACGCGTTACGACGCCTACTTCGCTGACCAGGTGCGCGCCAAGGGCGTCACGCGAAGCAAGCTCGATCCGGATCCGCGCGTGTTCCTCGTTCCAGGCGTGGGAATCGTCTGCGCCGGCAAGACGCGCAAGGACGCCGCCATCGCGGCGGACATCGCCGAGCACACGCTGCGGATCAAGGACGCAGCGGAGGCGATCGGCCGCTACGAGCCGCTGGACGAGTCCGACCTCTTCGACGTGGAGTACTGGAGCCTGGAGCAGGCCAAGCTGGGCAAGGAGACCGAGAAGCCCCTCTCGCGCCAGGTTGCCCTGGTGACCGGAGCGGCGGGCGCGATCGGGGTGGCGACCTGCATCGAGCTCGCGAAGGCCGGCGCCCACGTGGTGCTCACCGATATCGATCCGGATGCGCTGGACCGCGCGCGGGGCAAGGTCGCCGCGGTAGCGGGGAGGTCCGCGTGCACCGCCGTCCGGCTGGACGTGACCGACGAAGACTCCGTAGCCGCCGGTTTCGATCACGCCTGCCGGACGTTCGGCGGCGTGGACATCCTGGTCGCCAACGCCGGGATCGCCCACGTCAGCGCCCTGGCGGACACCGACGTCCGCCAGTTCCGCAAGGTCCTCGACGTGAACCTGGGCGGGTACTTCCTCACGCTGCGCGCGGCGGCGCGGGTGATGCGCGTACAGGGGACCGGCGGAAACGTGATCGTCAACGCTTCGAAGAACGTATTCGCGCCCGGTGCCGACTTCGGCGCCTACAGCGCCTCCAAGGCAGCCGGCCACCAGCTGGGGAAGGTGGCCGCGATCGAGCTGGCCCCGCTCGGCATCCGCGTCAACATGATCAACGCGGACGCCGTCTTCGCGGAGGGTGATACGCCCTCTGGACTCTGGAGGGAGATCGGCCCCGACCGGGCGCGCTCGCGCGGCATTCCACCGGAAAAGCTGCAGGAGTTCTATCGCGAGCGGAACCTGCTGCACGCCGAGATCACCGGCGCGCACGTCGGCCGCGCAGTGGTCTTCTTCGCCTCCAACCAGGTCCCGACGACCGGCGCCACGCTTCCGGTCGACGGCGGAATCGCCGCCGCGTTCCCGCGCTGAGGATGGAAAACGGCGATGCGGAGTAGGATGGAAGCGTGCCGCTCGCGTCGCAGACGATTTCGAAAGACTTCACGCCATCGGCGAACGGGGACGTCCCGCACCTGTTTCTCGCCCTGGTCTGCGACCGGCTGTCCGTTCCGTCGATCCGCATCTGCCTGCATGGCGTCGAGGAGCTCTCGATCGGGCGGGGCGATCTCGACCGCGGTGGCGAGCGGTCCGGGAGCGGAGCTCGTCTCGCACTGTGCGTTCCGGATGATCGGATGTCCGGAGATCACGCGACGTTCCGCCGCGTGATGGGTCGGTGGTTCGTCGAGGACACCCACTCGCGGAACGGGACGCTCCTCAATGGACGGCGCATCGATCGCAAGGTCCTCGAGGATGGCGACCTGCTCGAGCTCGGTCATTCGTTCTTCATCTTCCGTGGCGCGATCCCTCCTGCGCCAGCCGCGGGGCCCGTCGTCTATAGCGACGAGAGACGCCCGGCGGCGGAGGGGTTCGAGACGCTTCTGCCCTCGCTGGCACGGGAATTCGTGCGCGCAGAGACGATTGCCCGCACGTCCATCCCCGTGGTCCTGCGTGGAGCGACCGGGACCGGCAAGGAGGTGATCGCCTCCGCGATCCACGCGCTCTCGGGGCGGCATGGAGCTTTCGTCCCGGTGGACTGCGGAGCGCTCTCCCCTGCCCTCTTGCAGTCGGAGCTGCTCGGCCACTGCAAGGGAGCATTCAGCGGCGCCCGCGAGGACAGGGCCGGACTCGTCCGGAACGCGGACGGGGGCACGCTGTTCCTCGACGGCGTGGAAGAGCTGCCCGCTGCCGCGCAGCCCCTCCTGCTGCGCGTTCTCGAGCATGGAGAGGTCCTGCCCGTCGGGGCCAAAGCACCGATCAAGGTGGACGTCCGGGTGGTCGCGGCGAGCCAGCAGAATCTGGAGGCGCTCGCGGCAGAGCAGCGGTTCCGCAGCGATCTGCTCGCGCGGCTGTCCGGGCTCACCCTGGAGCTCCCTCCCGTACGCGAGCGCCGTGAGGACCTCGGGCTGCTCGTCCGCGCCCTCTTGCGCCGCAAGCTCGGGCAGTCCATGGACGAGGTCGGCTTCACCTGCGAGGCAGCCCGGGCGCTGTTCGTGCACGGTTGGCCGCGCAACCTGCGGGAGCTGGAAAAGGCCCTGGAGGCCGCGCTCGTGCTCGCCGGCCGCGAGCGCATCGGACTGCACCATCTCCCAGCCGCGGTGGTCAGGGAACCTCCACTCCCGGCGAATGCGGAGACGCCTCTCGCCGGGCCGCCCGCCGGCGCCACCGCGCCTGCCGCCAAGGTGCAGCACTTCATCGACGAGCTTTCGCGCCGGCACGTCGTGCGCGTGGTGGTCGCCTATGCGGTGGCCGTGTTCGGGGCGCTGCAGGGCGCGGACGTAATCGTGACGCGGCTCTCGCTACCGCCGCAGTGGATGACCTGGATTGTCGCCGCGTGCCTGGCGGGGCTGCCGGTGGCCGTCATCCTCGCCTGGATCTTCGACTGGACGCGCCAAGGCATCGTTCGCACGCCGCCCATCTCTGCCGATCAGCGGGCGCTGCTTGCGCGGGGACGCCGCCGCCGGAAGCGGACCCTCGTTCTGGCCGGGTGCATATTGGGAGTCATCGGCGCCGTCGGCGCGATGTGGTGGCGAAATCGCGCCAGGCCCTCCCCTTCGACGCGGCAGACGAACCGCGCCACGGAGCGGACACCGTAAAGCCGGGGACAGGGAATGACCGCTGGCGCGAACGCCGCCAAGGCGTTACGGTTGGGCGCTCTCGCGTACAAAAAGGAGGCTCCGATGGCTTTGCGTATCGGCGATGAGGCCCCGAACTTCACGGCGCAGACGACCCAGGGCCCGATCGACTTCCACGAGTGGATCGGCAACCAGTGGGCGATCCTCTTCTCCCATCCCAAGGACTTCACCCCGGTGTGCACGACCGAGCTCGGCTACATGGCCCGCATCAAGCCGGAGTTCGACAAGCGCAACACCAAGATCATCGGGTTGAGCGTGGACTCGGTGGACGACCACAAGAAGTGGGCGAAGGACATCGAGGAGACCCAGGGCGCCGCCCCGAACTACCCGATCATCGGTGACTCGGACTTCAAGGTCGCCAAGCTCTACGACATGCTTCCGGGCTCGGTCTCCGGCGACGCGAAGGGGCGCACGCCGGCGGACAACGCAACGGTCCGGGCGGTCTTCGTGATCGGGCCGGACAAGAAGATCAAGCTGATCCTGATGTACCCCATGACCACGGGGCGCAACTTCGACGAGGTCCTCCGCGTGCTCGACTCCATCCAGCTGACGGCGAAGCACAAGGTGGCGACGCCCGTGAACTGGAAGCAGGGACAAGACGTGATCATCGCCGGCTCGGTCAGCGACGAGGATGCGAAGAAGCAGTTCCCGCAGGGTTGGAAGTCGCCCAAGCCGTATCTGCGGATCACGCAGCAGCCGAAGTAACCCGCTGGCAACTGCGATCCGGAGGAATCACATGACGCGCTGGCCATTCACCGCGCTCGTGGTCGGGCTCCTTTTCGCTCCGCATCTGACGGCGCCCGCTCGCGCGCAGCCGGCGCCGTCCCAGCCGCATGCACAGGCGGCGCAGCCGGCCGGAACGATGCTGCTCACGGTCTTCTTCAAGCACGATCAGTCAAAGAACCTGAACGAGATCAACGAGCAGCTCTTCCGCAACGGGTATTACGACAAATTCCCGCCGGACGGCGTCGAGGTCCTCTCCTGGTACGTGGTGATGGGGATCGGCCAGATCGTCACCCTGCGCTTCCCGGCCGAGCGGCTGCGCGAGATCAACGTCGCGCTCGAGCAGACGGCATGGGGACCTTATCGAACCGAGTTCTACTCGACGTACGATTACAAGCAGGCAGCGGAGCAGCAGCGCCAGACGATGCGCGCTCGGAAGCGCTGAACCGGCCATGAGCCTCTTGCAGCGCATTGCGCGCCGACTCGGACAGGACCGGTTCCTCAAGCTCCTTGGGTTGTATCCGCCATATCTCGGGGCCGGCGTCTCCGTGACCCACGTCGCGGCCGACCTGAGCGTCGTGGAGGTCGAGTTGAGGCTCTCCGCCTGGAACCGCAACTTCGTCGGGACGCAGTTCGGCGGCTCGCTCTACTCGATGTGCGATCCGTTCTTCATGCTGATGCTGATGATGCAACTGGGCGAGGGCTACGCGGTCTGGGACAAGAGCGCGTCGATCGAGTTCCTGCGCCCCGGGCGGGGAAAGGTGAAAGCGCGCTTCGAGCTACCGCGCGAGCGCGTCGAGCAGATCCGCGCCGAGACGGACGCCAAGGGAAAGATCAACCCAGCCTTCGAGGTCACGGTGCTCGACTTGCACGGCGAACCGGTCGCCCGCGTGCAGAAGACCCTGAGCGTGCGCCGGAAGGAAACCGCCCGGGCAGCGGCTTGATCGCCGCTGGCTGCAAATTCGTCTGCGCCGCGCGAATCGGTTGACTCTGTACCGATCGCAGAGTACAGCCCCGTCGCGGCCGAACGAGGGCCGCAACTGGCGCGGAGGAAGCCATGGCCAAGAAGATCCTGATGCTGGTCGGAGACTACGGCGAGGACTACGAGATCATGGTGCCGTTCCAGGCACTTCAGGCCGTCGGGCATACGGTGGATGCCGTCTGCCCCGGCAAGCAGAAAGGAGACAAGGTCCGCACCGCCATCCACGACTTCGAGGGCGACCAGACCTACTCCGAGAAGCGAGGACACGACTTCACGCTCAACGCGACCTTCGACGACGTCCGCCCGGCCGATTATGACGCCATCCTCATCTCCGGAGGCCGGGCACCCGAGTACCTCCGGCTCAACAAGAAGGTGATCGACTGCGTCCGCCATTTCGCGCAGGCGAACAAGCCGCTGGCTGCGATCTGTCACGCGGCCCAGATCCTCAGCGCCGCGGACGTGGTGCGCGGCCGCGTGGTCTCGTCGTATCCGGCCTGCGCACCCGAAGTCCGCGCCGCCGGCGGTGAGTACGCGGACATTCCCATCGACAAGGCGGTGACCGACAAGAACTTCGTCACCGCCCCGGCCTGGCCTGCGCACCCCGACTGGATCGCGAAGTTCCTACAGGCGCTGGGCACCCGCATCACGACGTAGCGCTGCCAGCCGCCTTCCACACCGGGGAGAGCGCCCGGTAGAGCGCGCGAAATCGCTCCAGGCGATCTTGAAAACGCCCCGGCCCGTCGCGCGCCGGGGCGTGCTCGCTCGCCACGGGCGGCCGGGTGCAGACGACCCGTTCGCTCCCGCCGCACGCGAGATGGCCGAGGCGCGCCGCTCCCAAGGCTGCCCCGGCTTCGCCACCCGCGTGCACGCGCAGCGGGGTCTGCAGGATGTCGGCGAGGAGCTGCGCCCAGAGCCCGCTCCGCGATCCTCCTCCGACGAGCGAGAGCGTGCCCGTCCTGGTGCCGGCGGATGCCAGCGCGTCGAGCCCATCCGCCAGGCCGAACGAGACCCCTTCGATCGCGGAGTAGACGAGCGCACGGCGATCGGTCCCGTGCGTGAGGCCGAAGAAGACGCCCAGCGCGGCCGGATCGTTGTGCGGCGTCCGCTCGCCGGAGAGATAAGGCAAGAAGATGGGCGCGCGCGCCCGCTCCTGCTCGTCGAGGGTGGCGACCTCGGCGAGCACCGCCGCCTCGTTGGGACCGCCGACGAGTCGCGTGACCCAGCGCAGGCAGCTCGCCGCCGAGAGCATGACACTCATCTGATGCCAGCGCCGTGGAAGAGCATGGCAGAAGGCATGGACGGCGCGCGCGGGATTGGGCGAGAACCGATCGTTGACGACGAACAGCACCCCCGAGGTGCCGAGCGAGACGAAGCCGTCGCCAGGCGCAACCGCGCCGATGCCGACGGCGCTCGCCGCATTGTCGCCAGCCCCTCCGGCCATGGTCACCGGCTGGTGGATGCCCCAGCTCGCCGCGATCTCGGGGAGGAGGCGTCCGCTGGCGTCGCTGCCCTCCACGAGCCGCGGCATGTGCGCGCGGGAGAGCCTGCATCCTTCGAGCATCGCCTCGGACCAATCCCGCCGCTCGACGTCGAGCCAGAGCGTTCCGGCCGCGTCGGACATGTCGGACACCTTGTCGCCCGTGAGGCGCAGGCGCAGGTAGTCCTTGGGAAGCAGGACCGTGGCGACGCGGACGAAGACCTCGGGCTCGTGCTTCGCCACCCAGATCAGCTTCGGCGCCGTGAAGCCCGGCATGGCGAGGTTGCCGGTGATGGTGGAGGTGGCCGGCACCCTCGAGACGAGCTCCTGGCATTCCTCGCCGGAGTCCCTCGACCGCGGAGAGGGTCGCCTCCCACCACGCCTCGGGCGACTGCTCGGACCAGCGGGGATGAGGTCGTTGCACCTCGAGCGGCGAGCCGGCGCTGCCGGCGAGTGCGCCCGACTCGTCGACGAGGAGCGCCTTCACTTCGGAGGTGCCGAGATCGATCCCGAGGAACATCGCTCACTTCCTCCGGCGGCCACGGGTACAGCCTAAAACATGGTCGCCAAGCTGCCTTCGGCGGTCGCGACTAGCGCAGGCACTTCGCCAAGGCCTGCCGGGCACCCTCCAGGTGGAGCGACTTCAGCGCCTCGGCGAGGTAATTGGTGAAAGCGGGCGCTTTGGGCAGGACGCTTCCGAAGAGCTTTTCGATCCCCAGCAGCTCCTTCGGGTCCTCGCCCCCGGCGCGGGCGCGGCGCACCAGTTCCTCCGACATCGGGTCGTTGATGGGGAGAGGGTTGCCGCGCTCGTCGCTTCCGACCAGGTAGCGGAACCACGCCGCCACCGTGAACGTCAGCGCGCGCATGGGCCCTCCGCGCGAGACCCGCTCCAGGATCGAAGGCAGCACGAACTTCGGAATCCGCGCCGAGCCTTCCGTCCCGATCCGGGCCAGCTGGTCGCGCAGCACCGGGTTCCCGAACCGCTCGATCAGGGTCCGCCTGTATTGGGCGAGATCGATGCCGGGCACCGGCGGAAGCAGCGGCGTCACCTCGTCGTTCATCATGCGCTCGACCAGCGCGCGGATGTCCGCGTCCGCCATCGTCTCGTCGGCGTAGCGGTAACCGAGCAGCATGCCGATGTAGCAGAGGGCCTGGTGGCTGGCATTGAGCAGCCGGATCTTCATCATCTCGTAGGGATGGACGTCCGAGACCATCTGCGCCCCGACCCGCTCCCATTGAGGCCGGCCGAGCGGGAAACGGTCCTCGATCACCCACTGCTTGAACGGCTCGGTGACCACGGGCCAGCCATCGATGATTCCGAACGACTCGCGCACCAGATCGCGGTGGGCATCGGTCGTGGCGGGAGTGATCCGGTCGACCATGCCATTCGGGAAGGCGCCGTTCTCTGCGATCCACTTCGCCAGGTCCTCGTCCCTGCGCTCGGCGAAGGCGAGGAACATGCGGCGCGCGATGTCGCCGTTGCCCTGCAGGTTGTCGCAGGACATGACCGTGAACGGCGCGAGGCCCCGCTGGCGGCGGCGATCGAGCGCCTCCGCGAGGTAGCCAAAGGCACCTTTCGGCGCATGCGGGTGCTCGAGGTCGTGCCGGATGTCCGGATGAGCGGAGTCGAACTGCCCGGTGCCCTCGTTCACGTAGTATCCACCCTCGGTGATGGTGAGCGAGACGATGCGGCACCCCGGCGAAGCCATCTTCTCGATCACAGCTTCCGGTTCGTCGGGCGCGAACAAGAAGCTGCCGATCGAACCGATGACGCGGGCCCGGTCGCCCGCACCGCTCCGTTCGATGACCGTGTACAGGCAATCCTGCGCGCGCAGCACGTCGCGCATGCGTGCGTCGTGGGGGAGGAGCCCCACCCCGCACAGCCCCCATTGGCGAGCGCCGCCCTGTGCGAGCAGGTCGTCGAGGTACACGGCCTGGTGAGCGCGGTGGAACCCGCCCACGCCCACGTGAACGATGCTCCCGGGCACGCCGGCAGGGTCGAAGGAAGGAACCTGCGCGCGGCCGGCGATCGATTTCAGATTGGCGCGGTTCAGCTGGATCGCGTTCGCCATGGATCGCTCCCTTTTTTCAGCTCGCGCTGTGGCCCTCGTGCCGCACTTCGCCGGCGAGCGGGTGGCGGGTAGTCCGCGGGATGGCCAGCCCGGCCTGGTCGAACAGGTGGCAGTCACTCGGACTCGCCTGGAGGCCGATGGTGTCATGCATGCTCACCGGGCTGTCTCCGCCCGCCTGGACCGTGAGCAGATCGCCGGTCGGGGTCTTCACGTGGAGGAAGGTCTCGCCTCCCAGGCGCTCCACCACCAGGACCTCTCCGCCGAGCAGGCCTCCGTCGGCCACCACCTTGAAGTGCTCCGGGCGGATGCCCAGGGTGACCTCCGTGCCCCCGTTGACGCGACTAGCCTCGACCGGCACGTCGATCGTTCCCCCGCCCGCGAGGCGCACCGAGACCACGCCGCCCTTCAATCCGGTCACGGTTCCGCTCAGGAAGTTCATCTTCGGCGATCCGATGAAGCCTGCCACGAACTTGTTGTTCGGGTGGTGGTACAGCTCCAGCGGCGAGCCCACCTGCTCGATGAGGCCCGCCTGCAGGACCACGATCTTGTTGGCCATCGTCATGGCCTCGACCTGGTCGTGCGTCACGTAGATCATCGTGGCCTTGAGCACGTCGTGGAGCCGGGTGAGCTCGATCCGCATCTGCACGCGAAGGGCGGCGTCGAGGTTGGAGAGCGGCTCGTCGAACAGGAAGACCTTGGGGTTGCGGACGATGGCGCGCCCGATGGCGACGCGTTGCCGCTGCCCGCCCGAGAGCTCCTTCGGCTTGCGGTGGAGCAGCGGCTCGAGCTGAAGGACGCGAGCGGCGTCGCCCACCTTCTTGTCCCGCTCCTCCTTGGGAACGTGGCCGAGCTTGAGGCTGAACCCCATGTTGTCCGCCACGCTCATGTGCGGATAGAGCGCGTAGCTCTGGAACACCATGGCGAGGCCGCGCTTGGGTGGCGGGACGTCGTTCGACCGGACGCCGTCGATGAAGAGGTCGCCGCCGGTGATCTCCTCCAGCCCGGCGATGAGTCTCAACAGAGTGGACTTGCCGCAGCCGGATGGGCCGACGAAGACGACGAACTCGCGGTCGTCGATGCCGAGCGACACGCCCTTGATGATGTCGACGTCCCCGAAGGACTTGCGGATGTTGGTGAGCTTGACGGTGGCCATTGCGCGTTGTCCTCCCTACTTCACGGCGCCAAAAGTCAGGCCACGCACCAGCTGCCGCTGGCTCATCCAGCCGAAGATGAGGATAGGTGCGATGGCCATGGTCGACGCTGCGGAGAGCTTGGCCCAGAAGAGCCCTTCCGGGCTGGAAAATGAGGCGATGAACGCCGTGAGAGGCGCGGCGTTGGCGGCGGTCAGGTTGAGGCTCCAGAAGGCCTCGTTCCAGGACAGGATGATGGCGAGCAGCGAGGTGGAGGCGATGCCCGGCAGCGAGAGCGGGAGCAGCAGGTGGTAGAGCTCGTCCCTCGGCTGCGCGCCGTCCATGCGCCCCGCCTCCAGGACCTCTCGCGGCACTTCCTTGAAGAAGGAGAAGAGCATCCAACAGACGATGGGCAGGTTGACGAGCGTGTACACGATGAGGAGCCCGACCCTGGTATCGAGGAGACCCGCATCGCGAAAGATCAGGTAGATGGGGACGAGCACGCCGACCGCAGGCAGTGCCTTGGTAGAGAGCATCCACACCAGCGTGTCCTTGGTGCGCTTGGTCGGGAAGAACGCCATGGCGTAAGAGCACGGCACCGCGATCGCGAGAGCCAGCACCGTCGAGCCGACCGAGACGCAGATGCTGTTCCAGAAGAACTTGAGGTAGTCGGCGCGATCCTGCACCGCGACGTAGTTCTCGACCGTCGGGGCGAAGAACAACCTGGGCGGGATTGCGATGGCCTCCACCTCCGTCTTGAAGCCGGTGAGGAACATCCAGAGGATGGGGAAGAAGATGAGGAGGGCGACCGCCCACGCGGCGGCGGTCACGATGATCTTGCGGCGTAGCGCCTTGTTCATGACTGTCAGGCCTCGATGTTCTTTGCGATGGCGCGGACCAGAAAGGCAGCGACGACGTTGGCCAGCACGATGGCGAGGACGCCTCCCGCTGACGCGGCGCCGACGTCGTACTCGAGCAGCGCGTAGCGATAGATGAGGAAAGCGAGATTGGTGGAGGCGAGGCCCGGGCCGCCCGCGGTGGTGACGAAGATCTCCGCGAAGACCGCGAGCAGGAACAGGGTCTC
>MNFJ01000103.1 GCA_001918155.1 Deltaproteobacteria bacterium 13_1_40CM_4_68_19 | reverse complement strand
CTTCTCGCGCACCTTGCGCGCCGCGAGCGAACCGGCGGCTCCCGCCGTCGGCGTCGAGCGACTGGCGTAGGTGCCGAGACCGTAGGGAGCAGTGTCGGTGTCGCCTTCCTCGACCTGCACGTGCGCCGCCGGGATCCCCAGCTCCTCGGCGATGATCTGCGCGTACGTCGTCTCATGCCCCTGGCCCTGCGACTTGGTGCCGAAGCGCGCGAGGGCCTTTCCGGTGGGATGGATGCGCAGCTCGCAGGAGTCGAACATCTTCAGGCCGAGGATGTCGAACTGCTTGCTCGGGCCCGCGCCGACGATCTCCGTGAAGCTGGAGATGCCGATCCCCATCAGCTCCCCGCGCGCGCGCTTCTCGGCCTGCTCCTTCCGGAGCGCCTCGTACCCGACCATCTCCATCGCCTTGCGCAGCGCCGCCGGATAATTGCCGCTGTCGTACTCCCAGCCGAGCGCCGACTTCCAGGGGAACTTCTCGGGCGGGATGAAGTTCTTCAGCCGCAGCTCCGCCGGATCCATCTTCAGCTCCTGCGCGAGCACGTCGGTGACCCGCTCGATGCAGTGCACGGCCTCGGTGACGCGGAAGGAGCAGCGGTACGCGATTCCGCCGGGCGGCTTGTTCGTGTAGACGCCGTCCACCTCGGCGAAGGCGTGCTTCAGCGCGTACGATCCGGTGCAGATGGAGAACAGGCCGGCGGGGAACTTCGACGGGTTCGCCGCCGCGTCCGTGTACCCGTGGTCGGCGAGGGTCTTGATCCGCAGCGCCGTCATGGTGCCGTCCTTCTTCGCCGCCAACTCCGCGTGGATGTGGTAGTCGCGGGCGAACGAATCGGCCTGGAGGTTCTCCATCCGGTCCTCCACCCACTTCACCGGCTTGCCGATGACGACGGAGGCGGCCACCGCGATCACGTAGCCGGGGTAGACCGGCACCTTGCCGCCGAATCCCCCGCCGATGTCGGGGGAGATGATCCTGATCTTCTCCTCCGAGAGCCCGACGTGACCAGCGACCAGCGCAAACACCGTGCGCACGGCGTGCGGCGCCTGCGTGGTCATGTAGACGGTCAGCTTGCCGGTGACGCGATCGAAGTCGGCGACGCAGCCGCAGGTCTCGATGGAAGCGACGTGGATGCGCGGGATGTACATGTCCTGCGCCACCACCACGTCCGCCTCCGCGAACGCCTTGTCCGTCGCGGCGCGATCCCCTGCCTGCCAGTGGAAGATGCGGTTGTCCTTCTTGTCCTTCTTGTCGGTGCGCAAGACCGGCGCGCCGGGATCGAGCGCCTTGACTGGATCGACCACGACCGGCAAAGGCTCGTAATCGACTTCGACCGCCTCCACCCCATCCGCCGCGATGTATCGATCGGTGGCGATCACGGCGGCGACCTCCTGCGCCTGGTACATCACCTTCTCGGTTGGAAGGACCATCTGCGTGTCCGACATGAGGGTCGGCATCCAGTGCAGGTTGTACTTGGCCAGCGTCTCCCCGGTGATCACCGCCAGCACGCCGGGGATCTTCAACGCCTTGCTCGCGTCGATCGACTTGATCTTCGCGTGCGCGAAGGGGCTGCGCACGATGTCCATGTGCAGCATCCCGGGGAGCTGGATGTCGTCGACGTAGTTGCCCTTGCCGCGGATGAAGCGCGGGTCCTCCTTGCGCTTCATCGAGTGACCCATGCCGCAAACTTCCGGGCTCGTCCGTGGCTCGCTCATGGGATCCTCCTAATGCTGCCGCAGCTGCTCGGCTGCGGACTGGATGGCCTTGACGATGTTCGAGTACCCGGTGCAGCGGCAGAGATTGCCGCTGATGGCTTCGCGGATCTGCGCCTCGGAGGGGTTCTTGTCGCGGGCGAGCAGCGCGCAGCCCGTCAGCATCATTCCCGGGGTGCAGTAGCCGCATTGCAGCCCGTGCTTCTCCCAGAACGCCTCCTGGACAGGGTGCAGCTTGCCGTTCTGTTCCAGGCCTTCCACCGTGGTGATCTCCGAGCCCTCGGCCTGGACCGCGAGGACGGTGCAGGACTTCACCGGCTCGCCGTCGAGCAGCACCGTGCAGGCGCCGCAGTGCGTGGTGTCGCAGCCGATGTGCGTGCCGGTCAGGCGCAAGTTCTCGCGCAGCAGGTGGACGAGCAGCAGCCGCGACTCCACCTGCACGCGGTGCGAAGCGCCGTTGACGGTCAGTTGGATGTCATGCGTGGACATGGCTATCGACCTCCCGCGCGCTCGACGGCCTTCTTCAGCGCGCGCGCCGCGAGCACCCGCGCCATCTCGCGCTTGTATTCGACGGACCCGCGCCGATCGGCGGTGGGGGACGCAGCCTCCGCGGCCCGCCGCGCCGCCTCGGCGATGGCAGCGTCATTGACCCTCTTTCCGATCAGGGCATCCTCGGCGGCCGAGGCGCGCGCCGGGACCGGACCGGCGTTGGTGAGCGCGATTCCCACCTGCGCGAAGGTGCCGGCGCCGTCGAGCGTCACCTGGGCGGCGGCAGCCGCCGTCGCGTAGTCGCCGACTTTGCGCTCCAGCTTCAGGTACGCGCCGCCGGACCGACCGGGCGGAACCGGGATACGGATCTCGGTGAGGATCTCGTCCGCCGCCAGCGCCGTCGCGAACAGCCCGGTGAAGAAGCGATCGATCGGGATCGTCCGCTCCCCGTTCGGGCCCTGCGCCACCACGATCGCGCGCAGCGCCAGCATCGTCGCCGGGTGGTCGTTGGCGGGATCGCCGTGCGCGAGGTTTCCGCCGACCGTGGCGCGGTTGCGGACGAGGGGATCGGCGATGACGCGCGCGGTGTCGAGCAGGATGGGAAAGCGCGTTCGCACGATCTCCGACCGCTCCAGCGCGGCCTCGCGGGTGCGCCCGCCGATGCGCAAGTAGCCGCCTTCTTCACGCACGTACTCCAGGCCGGGAATCCGTCCGATGTCCACGAGGTGCTCGGCCGTCCCCAGCCTCAGCTTGAGGAGCGGAAGCAGGCTCTGCCCTCCGGAGATCACCTTCGCCGAATCGCCGAATCGCGAGAGCAAGGCGATCGCATCGGCCACCGAGGCCGGTGCGTGATAGTCGAACACAGGCGGGATCATGTCTCCCTCCTTCGTGGTTCAGCGGAACAGCACGTAGAGCAGGCCTGCGATGAGCGCGATCGCCACCCAGAACACCGGCGATCGCACGGCGGCGCGGGCGCCCAGGGCGCCGACGTCGAGCGCTTCCGCCTTTGCCGGCGGAGCAGGTGCGGTCGTGGCTGCGGGCTGTGCCCCGGTGGGTTGCGGCGCTGCTTCCAACTCGGCGCGCACGCGCTGCGTGAACACCTGGAAGATCTGGTCGCCCACGTCCTGCACCATCCCGCGGCCCATCTGCGCGAGGATCCCGGTGATGTTCACGCGCGAGGTGGTGGTGACCTCGGTCTCCGAGGGCCCCTTCGTCGCCAGGATGCTCGTCAACTTCAGATCCGCTCCGCCGCGGCCGCGGACGTCCTGGCCGCTGGCGAGGATCTCCGCGGTCCGCGCCGCGGCGTCGAGCTTCTCGAACGCCACCTTCCCCTTGTAGCTGGAGGAGACGGGCCCGACCTTCACGGTCATCGTGCCCTGCCATGTCTTCTCGTCGATCTTCCCGGTGATCGCGGCGCCGGGGAGGCAGCGGGCGACCTTTTCCGGATCGGTGAGGAAGCTCCACACCTGGTCGGTGGGAGACCGGACCACGAACGTCTTGACGATCTCGAACGCCATGTTCTGGCCTCAGGCGGCGAGGAAACGGACAGGATCGGCGAGGAACTTCTCGCGGCAGCGCGCATTGCAGAAGAAGTATTCGTGGCCCGCGTGCGTCGCGCGGTGGCGCGCCGTCGCCACCTCGACGGTCATTCCGCAGACCGGATCGATCGCGGACACCGGCGCTTCCACCGGCGCGGTTCGAAGTTGCGCGCGGCGAAGCTCGACGATCTCCGCGAGGATGCTCAGCGCGACCTCCTCGGGCAGGCGCGCGCCGATGTCCAGCCCGGCGGGATTGTGCACCTGGTCGAGCGCCTCGCGCGGGATCCCGCGCTCGAGCAGCGCCTCGCACATCTCCGCGAACCGCTTGCGGCTCGCGACCACCGCGATGTACGGGCAGCGCGCGGCGATGGCCGCTGCGAGGGCCTCTTCGTCGTTCTCGCCCATGGTGGCGATGACCGCGAACATCGGGGCCTGCCCCGCGGACGGAGCCGGCGCGCGCTCCACGCCGTATCCCATCACTTCGGAGAGCCGCGCGAGGGCGCGGGCGCAGGGCGAGTCGCCCAGGATCCAGAGCTGAGGAGGCGGCAACATCGGCTCGAGATAGATCTCCACGCTGCCCCCGCTGTGGCAGGTCATCGGCAGCGCGGTGACGCCGGGGCGCTCCTGCGACTTCGGGTCCTGCGAGAGGGAGACCAAGCGGGGCTTGCCGTCGGCGAGAGCAAGCCGCGCCTCGCGCCTGACGGTCGGCTGCGTGCAGTTGCCTCCGAGCCACCCGTGGTAGGCCCCGTCGGCAGTGATGATGGCCATGTCGCCGGCGTGCGCCGAGCTGTATGGCTCTCGCCGCACCACCATCGCCAGCACGAAAGGCTCGCGCTTTCGCGCGAGATCCGCGGCCAGCTGGAGCAGCTCCGCGCGCATCAGGCCGCCTCCAGCCGGGAGCGCACCCGCTCGAGGTCGGCGGGCTCGTCGAGGTCGGTCAGCGCCTCGGACGGCCAGGCAAGCTCGATCGCTTCCGCCCTGTGCTGCTTCACCACCTGCTTGCCGCAGGCGTCGGCATCCAGGGCGCGCAGCTCGGCGAACACGGCGCGCGCATAGAGGATGGGAGGCGCCACTATGCCGCCGTACGTCGAGATCGCCAGCGGTGCGGGAGAGCCCCGGAACGCTTCCACGAGCGCGCGCACCATCCGCGCATCGACGAGCGGCATGTCGCCCAGCAGCACGACCGCTGCGTCGGTGTTTTCCGGCAGCGCGCGGATGCCCGCGCGAAGGGAAGTGTTCATTCCGCGGGCGTACTCCGCGTTCAGCACCGTGGTGCAGGAGAGGCCGCGCAACTCCGCCCGCACGCGCTCGCTCTCGTGGCCGACGACGACGAGCACGGGATCGAGCCCCGCCGAGAGTGCGGTCTCCACCGCGCGCCGCACGAGCGTCCGCCCGCCCACCTCGATCAGCATCTTGTTCTCGCCCATGCGGCTCGAGAGGCCGGCGGCGAGCACCGCGCCGGCGACGCGCTCACCCGGCATGGATTCCTCCCGCGCGTGCGCGCAGGTGGGTCGGTTCCCGGCGGGCATACACCGCCAGCAGCTCCGCGACGATGCTGACCGCCACCTGCTCGGGGCCGTCCGCGCCGATGTCGAGCCCGACGGGGGCGAACAGCTCCACGCCGTCCCAGTTGAGCGCGCGCAGGACGAGCTCCCTGCGCGATCGCGGTCCGAGCAGGCCCAGATACGCCAGCGGCTGCCCCGACAGCGCGCGCAACCAGTCCCGATCGTGCGCGAGCGAATGCGTCTGCACCACCGCGAAGTTCTTTCGCGAGATGCCGAGCGGGAGCCCGGCGACTCCTTCGGAAGGACGCCGCAGCGAAAGGCGCAGCGGCGGGGGAAAGCGCTCCCCGGTGAGGTAGGCCGGCCGGTGATCGACGACGGTGATCTCGAACCCCGCCGCAGCGGCGAGCGCCGCGAGCGGGCGCGCATCGTCTCCCGCGCCGAAGATGAGCAGCCGCGGGGGCGGGCGGAGCACATCGACGAACGCTGCGTGACCGGCCTCGACCACGTCGGCGTCGCCGTCGCCTTCCAACAGCGTCCCGGCGCGCTCCGAGAGCTCGTGATCGACGTCTGGCGATCCGGAGCTGCCGGCGAGCTCCCCGCGCGCGAAGACCAGCGTCTTCCCCTCGGACCGGCCGTGCAGGAACGTGATGGCGGCGAACGGGACGCCCGCGGCCAGCAGCTCGCGCATCTGCTTTCCCGGGCCGTCCATGAAGGCCGCATCGATGCGCTGGAGGTAGACGTCCACGGCTCCTTCGCATCCGAGCCCAAGGCCCCAAAGCGTCTCTTCGTCGGAGCCGGTGTCGTAGTGCAGCATGCGGTTTTCCGCGCCGCCCAGGATCCGAAGAGCGTGCGCGCGAACGTCCGACTCCAGGCAGCCGCCGCTGACCCCGCCTTGAGTGATTCCGTCTTCCTCGATGAGGAGCTTGGCTCCCGGACGCCGGTAGGCGGAACCGGAGATGCGGACGACCGTGGCCAGGACGGCGCGACTTCCTCGTGCAGCCAGCTCCGAGAGCCGGTCGAGGATTGCCGCGGTCTCGGCCCAATGCTTCAAGGGGAATCCTCCGAGGGGGGCGGATTCTAACCGTGTGAGAGCGGCGATCCAACCCAACCGGGACGTTTGACGCATCGGCCGGACGCATGCTTTGACTTCCCCTCTCGATAGGGGTGAGCTCCTGGATCGAATCCTACAGCTTCTCGAGCAGCTCGATCGCGAAGCGTACGTGGCCGACCCGGCCATCGCGACTTCCCTGCATCTCGCGCTCGAGCTGCACAAACCGCTCTTGATCGAGGGCCACGCGGGCGTGGGCAAGACCGAGATCGCCAAGGTGCTCGCCCGGCTGCTCGGGACCGACCTGATCAGACTGCAGTGCTACGAAGGGCTGGACGCCTCCACCGCGCTCTACGAGTGGAACTACGCGCGCCAGCTCCTGCACATCCGGTTACAGGAAAGCGACGGCCATGCTCCGGCCGATTCGGAGGCGAAGATCTTCAGCGAGCCGTTCCTGCTCAAGCGCCCCCTGCTCCAGGCCATCGCGCACGAGGGGCGGCCGCCGGTGCTGCTGGTGGACGAGATCGACCGGAGCGACGAGGAGTTCGAGGCGTTCCTGCTGGAAGTGCTCTCCGACTTCCAGGTGACGGTGCCGGAGCTCGGCACCATCCGCGCGCGCGAGCGGCCCCACGTGATCCTCACCTCGAATCGGTCGCGCGAGCTCTCGGATGCCCTGCGCCGCCGCTGCCTCTATCTCTTCATCGATCACCCGCCGTTCGAGAAGGAGCTGACCATCGTGCGGCGGAAGGTGCCCGGCGCGACCGAGGACCTCGCCGCGCAGATCGTCGCGCTGGTGCAGAGGTTGCGGCGCGCGAAGCTTGCCAAGGTGCCCGGCGTCTCCGAGACGCTGGACTGGGCCGAAGCGCTGGTCGTTCTGCACGCGGCGCACCTGACGCCCGAGCTCGTTGGCGAGACGCTCGGGTGCCTGGTGAAGGACGAGGCGGATCTGCGCAAGGTGCGTGCGGACATCGAGGCCGGCCGCCTGCCGCTGGGCGCCGCATGACCGCGGATCTGGTGCGGCGGACGGTGGTCCTCTGCCGCGACCTCCGCAGCCGCGGCATGACGGTCACCACCGCGCACGCGATCGATGCGATCCGCGCGCTGCGGTGTGTGCGCATGGAATCGCGCGAGCGCGTCTATCTCGCGCTGCGCTGCGTGCTGGTGGCCCGTCCCGAGGAGATGGAGATCTTCGACGACGCGTTCGCCGTCGCCTTCTCGCCGCCCCCGCCGGGCGCTGTGGAGAATTCGGTCCGGGTCCAGCGGCGCAGCGCGCCCCGGGATCCCGCCGCCGTGCCGTCCCTCAGCTCCTGGGCGAAGCAGGAAGAGGAGGGCGGCGACGGCGAGGACGCCGAAGCGGTGCCGGCGGCGAGCGACATGCCCGCCGTCGTGCAGAAGGACTTCAGCACGTTCGGGGCGGACGAGCTCGCCGACATCCAGCGGATCGCCTCGCGCATCGCCCGCCGGCTCGCGGCGCGGCCGAGCCGCCGGTGGGCTTCGGATCGCAGGGGCCGCCGCATCGATCTGCGCCGCACCATGCGCCGCGCGCTGGCCGAGCCGCTCGACCTGTGCTTCCGCAGGCGCAAGCCGCGCAAGACGCGCATCGTCGCCATCTGCGACGTCTCCGGATCGATGGACCTCTACAGCCGGTTCCTGCTGCAGTTCCTCTATGCGCTGCAGGGCACGGTGGCCCGGGTGGAGAGCTTCGTCTTCTCCACGGTCCTGCGCCGGGTGACCGACGTCCTCCGGCAGCCCGATTACGCGCGGATGCTGCGTGGGCTCTCCGCCGAGGTGCACGACTGGTCGGGCGGAACGCGGATCGGCGAATCGCTCTCCACTTTCAACCGCGATTGGGGCAGGATCGTCGACCGGCGCACGGTGGTGGTGATCCTCAGCGATGGCTGGGATACCGGCGATCCTTCGCTGCTCGGAGCGGAGATGGAGATGCTGCAGCGGCGCAGCCGCCGGGTGGTCTGGCTCAATCCGCTGCTGGGGAGCGCCGATTACCAGCCGCTGACGCAGGGCATGCAGGCGGCCCTGCCCCACGTCAGCGTCTTCGCGCCGGCGCACAATCTCGCCGCCCTGCGCGCGCTGGAGCGGCATCTGCTGTCTTGAAGGAGGACGCGATGAAGACGCGGCGGATCGAGCGGGGAGAGAAGGTCGCTCCGGGTCTGGTGCTGACGCGGGACCTCGGCAGCTTGAAGAAGGGGCGCGTGCTGTCGGAGGCAGATGTGCGCGCCATCGATGCCGCGGTGTGGAAGGACCTGGACGTCCTCGAGTTGGAGCCGGGGGACGTCCACGAGGATTCGGCCGGCCAGAGACTCGCCGCCGCGGTCGCCGGCGAGGGTGTCGGCGTGGGTGCAGTCGATGGCGGATCGTTTCCGTTGATGGCGCGGCGCAGAGGGCTCGTCGCGCTGGATACGGATCGCCTGGCGAAGCTCAACCTGGTTCCAGACCTGGCCGCCTACGCGCACCCAGACGGGTACGTGGCGGTGGAAGGGGACATCGTCGGCCGTGTGAAGATCATTCCGTTCGTGACGCGCGAGGAGCACCTGCGCCGCGCGGAGGAGACTGCGGCGGGCGGCATCGTTCGCGTGCGGCCGTTCATCCCCATGCGCGCCGCATTGCTGGTGCACGAGCAGATCGCAGAGCAGGCGTTGGAGCGGGGGCGGCGCTCGTTCCAGGAGAAGCTCTCGTTCTTCGGGTCGAGGTTGGAGACGGCGCGCGCGGTGGCGGGCAATCCGCGCGCGCTGTCCGAGGCCGTAGACGGCGAGCAGCGTGCGGGCGCGCAACTCGTCTTGCTGGTGGGAAGCCGTTCGATGGACCCGCAGGATCCGGTGCTTCAGGCGTTGGACGTGGTGGGCGCGCGCATGGAGCGCCACGGCGTCCCGGCGTATCCGGGGACGCTGCTGTGGATCGCGTATCTCGGCGACATTCCGGTTCTCGGCGCGCCATCGTGCGGGATCTTCTCCCGCGCGACGTCGCTGGACGTGGTGCTTCCGCGGCTGATGGCGGGCGACCGGATGGACGCCGCCGGCATCGCGGCGCTGTCGTCCGGTGGGATCATTGCGCCCGAGACATCGTACCGGCTCCCGCCGTACCGCAAAGGCGTCCCGAGGGGGCAGCTGGAGTGAAACGCTAGCCGGGTCAACGCGGTCTAGGCCTAGGCGCTACATCCAGCAGCGTCAAGACAGCTGCCCGAGTTTCGAAGTTGCCGCGGACGCGACCGGGGTCCAGCGGCGTCGCTCACTCAGAGATTGCGCGGGGCAGGAGCGCTTCGACCTTGCGGCGCGCCTCGATGGTCGACCAGTCCAGCTCCCCCGGGTGGCTGAACGCTACCGCTCCGTCTACCCCGAGGAGGAAGCTCGTCGGCAGCATCTTCACGCCCCACGCAGCGGTGGCGCTCGAATCGCGATCGAGCAGCAAGGGAAAGCGCAGGCCGAGCTCCTCCGCGATGTCGTGTGCGGTGCGCGCGCTGCCCCCCATCTGCACCGCCAGGATGACAAAGGGTCTGCCTGCGAGCGCTGCGCGCAGCCGCTCGATGGTCGGCAACTCGGCGCGGCAAGGCTCACACCAGGTGGCCCAGAAATTCAACAAGACCACCTTCCCCCGGTAGTCGGAGAGACGGTGCCTCGCGCCGTTGGCGTCGGCCAGTTCCAGCGGCGGCGCCGCCACCGCCAGGAGCGCGGCAGCGAGCAGCGCCATCAGATCTCGCGCGCCGTGATCGTGTACTTGAAGTTGTCGGGATCGAGCTGATCCAGCCGCTCTCCGCCCGTCTCGCCGTTCGGATACATGAGGAACGGCAGCTTGGGGCCGGTCGAATTGGGCAGCTCGATGTCGTGGCCCGCATTGAAAGCGAGCCAGTTCATCTCCCACGAGCCGAAGAGGCGCTTGCGCGCTGCCTCTACCTTGGAATCTTCGAGACTGAGTTGTCCGGGCGGTTCCTCGAGGATGACCTTGCGCACGTCAGCCGGATCGACCGGAATCCAACCGACGCCCTCGGCGAAGAATTCCGCGCGGCAGTGTTGCGCCTTGCTGATGACAGGCGTCGAGGGACCCAGACTCTTGTAGCCGAGCGCGGAGCTCGCGACGCGGATGCCGTAGACATCGCGCGCCGGGACGCCCAGGGATCTGGCGAAGCCGACGAAGAGGCCGTTGAGATCGGCGCATTTGCCGCCGAGGTTGCCGCTTTCCAGCATCGCCTTGATGTTGCCGGTACCGCATCCGCGGGTCTTGGGGTCGCGCAGCGTGTTCTGAACGATCCATTCATAGATGGCGCGCCCCTTTTCCAGATCGGTGCGGGCCCCCTTCGCCACGCGGACCAGCGCCGTCTCGCGTACCAGGCCGTCGCACGGGATCGACTCCGTCGGCGCGGTGTAGAGCGCGATTTCGGCGCTGCCGAGCGACTGCGCGCCCGATCGCGTGATGTCGACCGCGCGATCGCGGGTGCTGAACTTGCTCTTCAACTCGACAAAGGGCGCCTCGGTTCCAGGGGCCCACTCGGCGTAGAGCATCGGCACGCCGTACTTGCCGACGCGCATCTCCTCCATCCGCTTCGCGTTGCCGTTCCAGGTGTTGCCGAGAGCGCGCTGCCAGTCGGTATCGGCATTGAGCGGCACCGGCAGCCAGGCGCGCGAAACGCCCTGCGGCCTGGAGATCTCCGCGCGGGTAGTCACTTCGAATGTGCGCCAGCCGGTCGCCGCGCGCAGGCGGCGCCAGGGAAGCGCTGCAACGACGGCGGCACCGAGCAGTTCACGTCGTTTCATGGCGGGAGGCTAGCGGACGGTGGATGGGTCTGCAAGGCCGCTGCGCCCGTCCCTCTCGTACCTGACGATTCGCCTGGGTGAGCGCCGATCGCGGCACCGAGATGTTGCCGCGTCGTCAGCGCTCACGCGCCCGGGAAACAGCCCGGAGCACGGCGCGCTCGGTGTACACGGCCGCGAGCTGTGTCTTGTACGCAGCCGAGCCCGTCAGGTCCGGCCGGAGCTCGAGCCCTTCGGCCGCTCGGGCCGACGCGGCCTTCACCGTGGAGGCGTCCGCCGCCTTCCCCTGCAGCGCTTGCTCCACTTTCGCCGCGCGCGTCACCTTCGGGGCCAGGCCCGTGATCGCGACGCGCGCCCATTGCACCGCGTTGCGCGAGTCGAGCGAGACTTCCGCGGCGACGCCCACGATGGCGAACCGCGAAGCCGGGTTCGGCAGCTTCTCGTATGCGCCGGCTGTCCGCGCCGGCGGAAGTGGAACGCGCACCTGCGTAAGGAGCTCGCCCGGTTCCAGCGCGGTGCTCAGAGGACCGACGATCAGCTCCTCCACCTTCATCGTCCGCTCCCCGCGCGGTCCGGCGACCACGACGGAAGCGTCGAGGGCCACGAGCACGGCCGGCCAGTCGGCCGAAGGGTCCGCGTGCGCGAGGCTGCCGCCGATGGTCCCGAGGTTTCGCACCTGTGCATCGCCGATCTGCCCGGCGGCTTCCGCGGCCATCGGCAGCTTCGCCCGGATCAGCTCGGACGAAGCGAGGGCGGCATGCGTCGTCAGCGCGCCGATCAAGAGCGCGCCCTGCGCCTCGCGCACCCCGGTCAGGCCGTCCACCTTCCGCAGATCGACGAGATGCGCAGGCTGCGCGAGGCGCAGCTTCATCAACGGAACGAGGCTCTGGCTTCCGGCCAGCACCTTCGCCTCGTCGCCGTACTGGCCGAGGAGCGCGAGGGCTTCCGAGAGCGTCGCCGGCGCGTGGTACTCGAAGGGAGCGGAGTACATGGGTTC
>MNFJ01000004.1 GCA_001918155.1 Deltaproteobacteria bacterium 13_1_40CM_4_68_19 | reverse complement strand
ACGACCTCGACGGAACCATGCGGCACCTGCTCGAGGCGGCCAAACCAGGGGCGCTCGTCCTCTGCATAGAGCCGGTGAACCTGAACAGGACGTTGCGGAAGATCCGCTTTCTCGTTCCGGTCCACACTGAAGTCACCCCGGGAGAGCGGCCGCTGGAGAGACCGGATCTCGCTGTTCTGGAAACACTGATTCCGGGTTTGACCAGACGGCATTTCGACTTTCTCGGCCGCCTGACCCGATTCATCATTCCAGCCTTCCGCTACGAACGCGCGCCGGCGTGGCGGCGTATCCTGTGTGATGTGGTCCACGCCGTCGATCGCGTGGTGTTGAGATTCCCGATCTTCGAGGAATTGGGCGGGATGGGAATCCTGCGCGGCAACGTCTCGCGCTCTAGGTGAGTCCGAGCTGCGCCTTCGCCGCCTGGATGGTGTTGGAGAGCAGGTAAGCGATGGTCATCGGTCCCACCCCACCTGGGACCGGCGTGATCGCGCGGGCACGCTCTGCCGCGGGGGGGAACTCCACATCGCCGACCAGCTTGCCTGCCGCGTTGCGGTTGATCCCGACGTCGATGACGGTCGCTCCCGGTTTGACCCACGCGCCGCGGATCATCTCCGCCTTGCCCACCGCCGCGACGAGCACGTCGGCCGCGCCGACCTCCGCCGCCAGGTCCGCCGTCCGAGAATGCGCCAGCGTGACCGTCGCGTGGCGCTCGAGCAGCAGCATGGCGACCGGCTTGCCCACGATGTTCGACCGCCCCACCACGAGCGCGCGCGCCCCGAGCAGCCGCGTCTGCGACTCGTCGAGCAGGCGCATGATCCCGAGCGGCGTACACGGCCGCAGGCCCTGGCGTCCGGTGAAGAGGGCCCCGGCATTGTGCGGCCCGAAACCATCGACGTCCTTCTGCGGGGCGAGAGCGTCGAGCACCTCCTCGGAGGAGATGTGCTTGGGCAGCGGCAGCTGCACCAGCACGCCGTGCACGTGCGGGTTCACGTTCAGCTCGCGCACCAGGGCCAGCAGGTCCTCCTCGGGCGTCGTTTCGGGCAGGATGTGCTCGAAGCCGCCCATGCCGGTCTCCTGGCACGCCTTCACCTTGCCGCGGACGTACACCTCGCTCGCCGGATCGCTGCCGACGCGGATCAGCGCCAGCCCGGGCGTCACGCCCGCGCGCGCCTCGATCTCCTTGACCGCCTGCGCGACCTCCGCCCGGACTTTGGCCGCGATCGCTTTCCCGTCGATGATCATTGCGGCTTGTGACACACCGCCTCGAGGTCGTGCCCGTCCGCATCGATCGCCTTGCTCTTCTGCACGTCGCGAACGCGGACCGTCAGATGGTCGATCATGGGCGCGCGTTCTAGCACCGTGCTCCGAAGCCCGCCATGCTCGAGCTTCACAATCGCAAACGATCGAGCCGCGACTCGCGCAATGACGCGGACGGAATCTACGCGAACCAGACCGTGCTCCTGCTTGCACTGAGCGGAGATCCGGCCTCCGCGCTCGACGGCTCCATCGCGCTCGCCGTCCGCACAGGCGAGGTGAACTCCGGCTGAGTGCGATCAGGGTTCGTGCTCTGACGCTCCGGTCATCACATGCTTCCCAGGGCGCTGGTCGAGCAACCGCTGGATGAAGCTGGCGGAGATCGCCTTCGCGGGGCCGAGCGACATCAGCTCGATGCCGACGAGTCTGCCGCGCTCGTCGTACAGCGGGCCGCCCCAGAAGCGGGAGTCCAGGATCCGGTCTCCGCCCACGCTGAGGATGTCGCCGTTCACGGCCACGACCGAGACGCCGACGACGACGACCGCATCGCCATCCACGCCCATCGCGAGCAGGGGATCGCCTTCGGTCAGGGCATCGGTAGAAAGCGGCGCCGCTTCGAGCGAGGCCGCCTCGGCGGGAAGCGCCAGGATCGCGAGGTCCAGATCCGGCGCTCCGACGATCACCTGCGCGGCCATCGCGTTGCCGCCCGCGACCTGCACCTCCACGTCCTGCAGCGGGATCAGCTTGCCGGCAGGCGAGGGCAGGGCAACCGCGTGCAGCGTCGTGACCGCGAGCCCGTTCGCGAGCAACGTGCCCGTCCCGTGCGTCACTCTTTCGGCCACCGCCGTCGCGCCGTCTGCGGAGACCGGCACGCGGCCGTTCACATCGATCACGGTGGAGTGCAGCTTGTCGGCCACCGGTTTGAAGGAGGCCTCCGGAGAGCGGAGGATCACCGCGGCGTGCGCGCCGCAAGCCAGCGCGAGAGCGAGAGCGAGCAGGCGAGCGTTCATTTGGGCAGTGTAACCAGCGGCCTGTTGCCACGCCGTTGCGACCGCGTTTCGAAACATGAAGGAAAGACGAACTCATGACCTGCACAGCCTGAAGACAACCGCATACCCGCGCCTAGGGCGCGAGAGCGGCTAGCGGAACCTGGATGCGCGCGGTGGTGCCGTGCCCGAGCTTGCTCTCGATCTCCAGCGTGCCCCGGTGCGCCTCGAGGATGCGCCTGGTGAGCAGCAGTCCGAGCCCGAGCCCACCGGTCTGCCGCGCCCGGCTCCGGTCGCCCCGGAAGAATGGCGTGAAGAGATGCTCCATGTCCTCGGGCGCAATTCCAGGGCCGTGATCCCGCACCTCGATGGTGAGCAGCCCACCGGCGGCGCTCGCGATCAGCTCCACCTCGGCCGCTCCCCCGTGCTTCGCGGCATTGGAGAGCAGATTGTCGAGCGCGCGGCGCAGCATCATGCCGTCGACTTCAATCTGAGCGCCGCCGCAGCCGTTCTCCACGCGCAGCGCCGTGCCGGGATGGCTGGAGCGGAACCGGAGGGCGGCCTCCTCCACCATCTCCGCCGCCGGCGTGCGCTGCAGCCGCAGCGGGGGCTGCGCCGAGGAAAGCTCGAGGCGGGCGCTGGTGAGGATGTCGTCGGTCAACCGTTCCAGCTCGGCAAGGTCCCCCGCGATGCCCGACAGCTGCGCGGCGGCGTCCTGCGCGCTGCCCTCCGCCGCGAGATCGAGCGCGACGCGGATGCGCGCGAGCGGCGTGCGCAGCTCGTGCGAGACGTTCGCGAGAAGCTCGCGCTGGCCACGCACCAGGTGCTCGATCCGTTCCGCCATCTCGTCGAACGCGATGGCGACGTCGCCCAGTTCGTCGCCGCGGCGCAGCTTCGCGCGCGCCCAGAGCTTGCCCGCGCCCAGCTCGCGCGCGGCCGCCGACAGCGCCGCGAGGGGTCGCGCCAGCCAGGAGGCGGTCAGGACCGCGGAGATCCCCACCAGGACGAGGACCGCGGCGATGGCGAAGAGCGGCGTGGCGTTCGGCGGGCGCGGAGGCGGCGGCGCGAAAATCCAGGCGGTCCCGCTGGCCCACCGGGTGGTGAAGGTGCCCGGCCCGTGCCTGCGCGCGCTCGCTGAGCCTGCCACCCGGTTGCCGGAGCCGTCCTCGAGCACCACCTCGATCCCCGTCCGCCGCTCGAGCTCGTCGAGTCGCGCCTGCAGCGCATCGCGGCCGCTCGCGTGCGAGACGATCTCCTCGACCAGGAAGCGCGTCTGAGCGGCGTGCGGCGGAGGCGATCGCCGGCCCGCCTCGCGCGCGATGGCGAGCGTGGCCGCGAGCGCCGCGATCTGCGCGAGACCGATGCCGTAGATGCGCAGGACCAGGCGGCCGCCGTGAAACACATCGCGAACATAGTCCGGCGGCGCTCGGCGGCGAGCGCGGAAAACAAACGTTCACAATGCAACGTGATTCACTCTCAGTGCGTGGCGCTCGCAAAGGACGCGCGGAATGGTGCGAAGAGGACGGGTCCCTCATCTCGTGGACGTCGCTCTCATGGCCGCAGCCCGCATTCTCATCGTCGAGGACTTCGCCGACTCTCGTGACATGTACGTCGAGTTCCTCCAGGCGCAGGGGTTTCACGTGGCCGCGGCGGAGGACGGGATCGCCGCCTTGCGTTCGATCGAGGCCGCGATCCCGGATCTGGTGGTGCTGGACGTCGCGCTCCCGAAGCTCGACGGCCTTTCGGTCCTGCGGCGGCTGCGCGCCGATCCGCGCTTCGCCAGCCTTCCGGTCCTCACGCTCTCCGCCAGCCTCGGCGCCGACTACCAGCGGATCGCGATGGAGGCCGGCGCCACGGCCGCGCTGGAGAAGCCTTGCCTGCCGGAAGAATTGCTGACCGCGGTGCAGAAGGCGTTGGGGCGAGCCTGAAGCCACCCGGGTGCGGCGAACCGTTCGCCAGCGGACTTTCCGGCAGGCGTGCCCGTTTGCACGTTGTATACCAATGGCGCACCTTGTGGGGGGAGGTGGGTCATGGCTGTCGTATGGTCCGGGATCTGTGCGGTGGCGGCGCTCGCCGCAGCGCAACGGATCCAGGGCGCCGGCGACGCATCGCAGATGCGGACGAAGGTGCTCCCCGGTCATGGGTACATCCGGTACGAGGTGCTTCCAGGCGACGAAGAAACGGAACCGGGAGAGCTGATCGTCGTCCACGAAGAGCGCAGGCCGACGCCGCCGCCGGAGGCGGTCCAGGAGCAGTCGCTGCCTGTGCCCGCGGCTCGCCGCGATCTGAAGGCCTGCTCGGAGCTGCGCGCGAAGCTCCTCGCGCGGCTCTTCGAGGTGCAGGGGCTGCAGGTCGAGCCCGCCTTCGCCGAGTGGCTGGAGCGGAACCTCTCCATGGGAGGCTCCGACGTGAAGACCATCCGGATCCAGGGCGGAACTCCGCAGCTCTTGACGACGCTACAGGTCGACGGGGTCGCGCGGGGTCTGGCGGAAGATCTGGCGCGGTGCGAGCGCCCTACCCGATGAGCGACCGCAGCCGGTCCGCCGCGCGCCGTCCGACGTCGTCGCGCACCGAGCTGCGCAGCTGCTGATCGAGCTTCTCGTCGAACCCTGCGGGTTTCTCCCCCGGCTCATCGGCCGCGCCGCGCAGGGAGAACGGCTCGCCGCGCGCCTGCGAGGCGATCAGCGCCCGCACCGCGAGGCTCGCCTTCACCACCGCCGGCCCCAGCCCCGCTTCCTCTGCTTTTGGGCCTAGCTGGGCCGCTGAGAGCCCAAGCGTGGAGAGCAGCGCGAGCGTCGCCTCGGCTTCGTCGAGCAGCGCCTCCGCGCGCGCGATCTCCGCCCGCGAGCCGAACGCGCGAGCACGCCGCTGGCCGGGTTCATGGAACGTCGGCGGCGCCCGAAGCAGCGCCTGCACGACGCTCTCCAAGGGCTCGTCCAGCACGGTGGCGCTCTGCGCCTGTGGCAGCCGCGCCTGCGCCGCGATCTTCCTCGCACGGGCCTGCAGGCGGTACGCCTCCCCCATGGCCGCCTGGAACACGCTCCGGATCGGCTTCTCGACCAGGATCCCCGCCGCTCGCGACGGATCGCCGCCCGAGAGCAGCTCGAGGCCGAGCGAAAGCGTCGCCCGCGCGTCGCCCAGCTGTTCGCGCACTTCGTCCGCATCGTCCAGCGGCACCCGATTCGCCACCAAGGCCGCGTTTGCGGCATAGACGATCGCTTCCTCCGCGGACTCCAGGTCGTCTCCGTCCAACCGCTCCAGCGCGGCGTCGAGCAGCGGGCCCCTTGGAGCAATCAGCGCCTGCGTGGCCGGCCCTGCGGATTGCTCGGATCGATGCTGCGCCGGCCGCGCATAGAATGCGACCGCCTCCTCGAACTCGGGAACGCCGGCGTCCCGCAGCCGACCATCGCGCCACCTGCGCGCCGTTTCCTCCAGCTCGATGGGCAGCTCCCAGCGGATGCTCTCGATCAGCCTGCCGGCGCCGAACGGATCCTGCGCGTACAGGTCCTCGATCAGTTGCCGCACCGCTGCGTATTCACCCGATCCCGCGAACTCGAGCAGGAAGCGCCGGTCCGGCGTGTAGTACGCCATGCCGGGGTTCTGCGGCCGCGGCGGTTCCTCCTCGGTGAGGTCGTGCACGCGCAGCTCGCGGCGCAACACCAGGGCGAGCAGCTCGATGTCCAGCGACCAGAGCTGCCGGCGGAACTTCTCCAGGTCCTCTCCGCCCTCGCGGGCGAGACTGAGCCAGCGGATCACCTGGGAGGTGCGCGGCCCTTCGTCCGCCCCGCGCCAGGCCGACATGTCGACGAAGTGGCGGAACTGCTCCGGCGAGGCCATGGCGACGAGCTCGGCGGCGTCGTCTGGCCCGATGTCGAGCAGCGCGAAATACAGCTCCTCGGGCGGCAGCGAGGAAACGAGCTGCTGCGGGTCGGGAGCGGAGAGGATCAGATCGAGCTTCTGCTTGCCGCGCGCGTTCTGCAGCGCCCGCCGCGCCGCGCGCGGATCGAGGAGGGCGCTGCCGCTCGCGTCGCTCACGCCGGCCGTTTCAGGCCGCCTTGGTGACCTTGCCGGCCTTCAGGCAGCGCGTGCAGACGCGGAGGTGCTGGTGCGATCCGTCTACCATCGCGCGCACCCTCTGGAGGTTGGGGAGCGACCGCTTCTTCGTCTTGTTGTTGGCGTGGGACACCTGGTTCCCGACCAGGGGCCCCTTGCCGCACAGATCGCACTTGAATGCCATCGCAAAGCCTCGCTGCCGAGAACGACCGCGGGATTGTGCTCAAAAGTCGGGCCGCGTCAAGTCGCGCTCACCGTCTTGCGCCCGGAGAGGGCGAGCGCCCTTCCAGCGGCCGCCCGGGCCGCGAGGATCTGCCCTTCGAGGCCGAACCCCGGGTAGGTCGCCGCGGAGGCGAACACGACGTGCTCGTCGGCTTCCGAGAAGGGGCGCAATCCCACCGGATCGCCGTTGTCGAGCGGCCGGAGGATGGGGTGCGGCTGCGCCGGATTCGCGTCCGCGCTCTGGTGAACGACGTGCCGTTCGAAGAACGGGAAGATCGGCTCCAGCGCGCCGCGGATGCTCGTCAGCAGCCCCTGCTCGTCGGAGAAGCCAGCGTCGGAAACGCGCGCGACGGTGAGGAGCTTCTCGCCCGTGCTCTCGCCTCGCGCCCGGCGCGCGGGGAGGGTGGTGAGGAGCAGCGGGCCCAGCGCGTGGCCGAGGACGAGCGCGGCGTCTTCCAGCGCCTGGGGCAGGCCCTCGGGGCGGACGACGTAATGGGCGAGCGTGACCTTCCGTTCGACGGGGAGGGCGGCTTCCTCCGCAAGCTTGCGCTCGGCGCGGCTCCCCTCCTGGACCATGGCGGCGATCCGCTCGGCGGAGCACGCCAGCACCACGCACGCCGCGCGCACCTCGCTGCCGCCGAGCTGGAAGACGACGCCCTTCTTCTCGATCCGCAGCTGTTCGGCCGGGACGTCGGAGATCAGGTCGCCGCCGGCTCCCGTGCACTTCTGCCGGAGCAGATCGGCAAGCTGCGCCGCGCCTCCGAAGACGCGCAGCGGAGCGCGCAGCAGCGCGGCCGCCTCGCGGGCGAGAGATTCCGGCGCGACGTCGCCGGGCAGCGAGGTGATGAACGGCGCGAGCGCGTGCAGGCACTCTCCCACCAGGCCTTCCGGGAGCTGCGGCGCAGGCGGCACCACCCTGCGCAGACGCCGCTTTTCGAGAAAGCCGCGCGGGGGCCAGGGCGGCGGCTCGCGCAGGAAATCGTCCCACGCCCGCCCCAGCGTCTCCAGCGTCTCCAGCGCGGCCTCCGCTTCCGCGGCGCCGCCCTCGGACAGCTCGCGGCGCAGCTCGGACTTGCGCTTCGCCGGATCGGCCGGGAGCGAGAGCCGCAGGCGGTCGGTGAGGATCTGGAACGAGCCGAGGCCTCCCCCCTGGCGCTGCAGATCGGTGCCGAGCCCGGCTTCATCCAGTACGCCGACGGCGCCGGAGAGCTGGCGCAGGGGCGGGAGGATCGACTGTGCGCAGGGCAGGAGCCATCCTTCGCTCTCCCGGGCAGCCGCCACCGGCATGAGCGGAGCGAGCAGGGCGCGCAGCCCCCGCCGGGAGCAGAGCGCCGCCGCGGCCGCGCCGCCCACGTCGGGTCCGAGCACGGCCACGTCGTAGATCCGCTTCGCAACCGGCCTGACGATCGGGGCGGGCATCAGTCGGTCAGCTCCGGCGAGGAAAGCGTGTGGTCCGGCCGCGGTCCGGCGCCCGTGATCCGCACCCGCCGCCCTTCGATCTGGACGCGGCCCTCCGCCCAGAGCGCGATGGCGCGCGGGTAGCAACGGTGCTCCTGCACCAGGATGCGTGCGGCAAGGGTCTCTTCGGTATCCGAGTCGAGCACCGGCACCGCCGCCTGGATGAGGATCGGACCGGTATCGGTGCCCTCGTCGACGACGTGCACCGTGCATCCGGCGACGCGAACTCCGGCGGTGAGCGCCTGGCGCACTGCGTGCAGCCCCGGAAATGCCGGCAGCAAGCTCGGATGGATGTTGAGGATCCGGTTGTGGAACGCCCTCAATAGGACAGGGCCGAGCAGCCGCATGAATCCGGCCAGGCAGACCAGGTCCACGCGATGCTCCTGCAGTGTCAGCACCAGCTCCCGGTCGAATTCCTCCCGGTTTGGGAACTTCTGGTGCGGCAGCAGCACCGCCGGAACTCGCGCGGACTCGGCGCGCTGCAGCGCCTTCACTCCGGGGATGTTGCAGATCACCACCGCGACTTCCGCGGGGATGCTGCGCGAGGCGCACCCGTCGAGGATGGCCTGCAGATTCGACCCGGTGCCCGAGGCGAGAATGCCGATCCGCATACTCAGGTGACGACCACCTCGGGCTCCGGCAGCCCGGGGACGCTCTCGATGACGCCGATCTCGAATGCCTTCTGCCCGCGGCGCGCGAGCAACCCGAGAGCGGTGGCCGCCTCCGCGCGCGGGAGCAGGGCGCACATGCCGATTCCCATGTTGAACGTGCGTAGCATCTCGGAGTCGGCGACGTCGCCGGCCTTCTGGATGCGCTCGAAGATGCCCGGGACGGGCCAGGATCCGCGCCGCAGGACGGCCCGGTGACCACCGGGGAGCACGCGAGGCAGGTTGCCGGGGAGGCCGCCGCCGGTGATGTGGGCGAAGGCGTGCACGTCGACGGCTTCCCGCAATGCGAGGCAGTCCTTCACGTAGATCCGCGTCGGCTCGAGCAGCTCGCGGGCCAGGGCCGCCGGCAGGTCGCTCTGGAAGACTTTGCGCACGAGCGAGAAACCGTTCGAATGAAGACCGGACGAGGCCATGCCCAGGACCGCGTCACCGGCCTTCACGCGCGACCCGTCGAGGATGCGGGTCTTCTCCACGACCCCGACGCAAAAGCCGGCGAGGTCGTATTCGCCGCGCGCATAGAACCCGGGAAGCTCCGCGGTCTCGCCGCCGATCAGCGCGCACCCGGCCCGCACGCATCCCTCCGCGATGCCCTTGATCACCTGCTCTGCTTCGGCCAGGTCCAGCCTGCTGGTGGCGAAGTAGTCGAGGAACGCCACCGGTTCGGCGCCACAGACCACGACGTCGTTCACGCTCATGGCGACGAGATCGATGCCCACGGTGTCGTGCTTGCCCGCCAGGAACGCGAGCTTGAGCTTCGTGCCCACGCCGTCGGTCCCGACCACCAGGACCGGCTGGCGATACCCTTGCGGAACCTCGAACAGGCCCCCGAAACCGCCGATCCCTGCCAGCACCTCGGGGCGCGCGGTACGGCGGGCGAGCGGCTTGATCCGTTCCACCAGCGCGTCGCCCGCGTCGATGTCGACGCCCGCGTCGCGGTAGGTGGTCCCTTTGTCCTTCATCGGGCGCGCACCTTAGACAGGTTCCGCCGCAGAATCCAGGCGCGGCCGCCGAAGGCGGCTTAGCGCCTGCGAAGTTGCTGGCTGTTTCCGCGGAGGCGGAAACAGCCTTGAATGCGGGTCCCGCGCGAGGGTACCTGTCGGACAATGGCTTGCACGCCTGCCGCGGAAGCTTCGAGGTTGGAGCCGGGACGCTGGTGTACCCTGCGGCCATGCGGCGTCTCCGCGCATGGTTCATGCGCATCAACGCGTTTCGCATCGGGTTGTTCACCGGGCTCGCGTTCGCGGCGCTCCACGTCCTGCAGCTCGCGGGCCGCACCGACGTCCCGGTGCTGACGCGGATGGAGGGCGCGCTCGCCGATCTGCGCTTCCTGCAGCGCGTGAAGCTGCTGGGGAGCGAGCACTCCGGGCAGGTCGTGCTAGCGGCCGTGGACGAAGCGGCCATCGCGAAGTTCGGGCGGTTCCCGTGGGATCGCCGCGTGATCGCCGCCCTGATCGACAAGCTCAACGCCGCGGGCGCGAAGGCCATCGGCTTCGACATGAGCTTTTCCGACGAGGACCTCGGGGGACAGTTCGCCGGGGCCAAGCGGTACCGCAAGAGATTCGAGGACATCTCGCTGGCGGCGCCCAGGAACCGCGCCGCCATCGAGGGGTTCGACGAGGCGGAGTCGCAGATCGCCGGCGCGGCATCGGCGCTCCAGCTGCTCAACCGCAAGGTGAAGGCGGACGCCGAGCCCATCTACCAGACCGCGAAGGGGCGCCTCGCCGACGGCGCGCAGAAGCTGACGGCGTCGCGAGAGACGTTCGATGGATTGGTGAAGCAGCACGAGGCGTACGGGGCCGAGCTGGATCAGGATCTGGGCGGCCTCGATCCCGACGCGGTGATGGGTGAGTCGGTCGCGCGCTGCGCTGCGAAGGTGGTAGTCGGCGTGGTCATGCTCACCGAACCGGAGATGCGCGATCTCCACCCGCAGGACGCGGAGGAGGTCGCGCGCCAGATGACGGCGATGCAGATCCACCAGCCGGAGTGGCGCGAGCGGGCCGACAGCCCGATCTCGACGCCGCTCAAGCTCACCTGGGCGAAGCAGTACGCCGGGCTGCGCCCGCCGCTTGCGCCGATCCTGAAGGGAACGAAGTGGATCGGCTACTTCAACAACCTGCCCGATTTCGACGGCGTGATCCGGCACACGGCGCTGACCATGCGCGTGGGCGAGCGGTACTACCCGTCGCTCGACGCAGCGCTCGCGTCCGTCGCGCTCGGGCTCGGGCCGCAGGACATCATCCCGATCAGCCAGACTCCCGAGGAGGGAGCGCTGCTCGAATCCATCGATTTCGGCGGGAAGATCCGCGTCCCAGTGGACGGGCGGGGCCTGATGACCATCAACTACCTGGGGAAGGACCGCACCTTCGAGAACTACTCCGTCGCCGACATCATGGACGGGAGGAAGGACGCCGAGCTTCGCGGCAAGATCGTGCTGGTGGGCGCGACCGCCCAGGGCACCTTCGATCAACGCATCACGCCGCTGAACAAGATCACCTCGGGCGTGGAGACGCACGCGAACGTGGTCGAGAACATCCTCTCCGGACGCTTCCTGCGCCGGGGGCTCGGCGTCGACCTCGCCGAGGTGGCGCTCGCGCTCCTGGCCGCGCTCGGTTTCGCTTTCCTCTTCGCGCGCGTGAAGGTGAGGCATGCGCTTCCGGTGCTCGCGGTCTGCGTCGTCTCGGTCTGGACCGCTTCCAGCGTGGCGTTCTGGGCGGGTTACGAGGTGTTCGCCGCGCTGCCGCTGGCGGAGCTGGGCTCGATGTTCGTGCTGGTGACCGTCTATCGCTACGCGACGGAAGAGAGGGACAAGCGCCAGCTGCGCAAGGCGTTCCAGCTCTACCTGAACCCCGAGGTGATGGAGGAGATGCTCGAGCATCCCGAGAACCTCCAGCTCGGGGGCAGGGAAGACGAGCTGACCGTCCTCTTCTCGGACATCCGCGGTTTCACCGGCATCTCCGAAAAGCTCGAGCCGACCGCGCTGGTCCACCTGCTCAACGAGTACCTCTCGCCGATGACGGAGATCGTCCTGCGCAAGCGCGGCACGCTCGACAAGTACATCGGCGACGCGGTCATGGCGTTCTTCGGCGCCCCGGTGCAGACCGCGGCGCACGCGGCGAACGGCTGCGACGCGGCGCTGGAGATGATCGAGACGTTACAGCGCATGCGGGAAAAGTGGCGCATCGAGGAGCCGTCCCTGCCCCAGATCGAGATCGGCATCGGGATCAACTCCGGCCCCATGGTGGTCGGGAACATGGGGTCCTCGCAGCGGTTCAACTACACGGTGATGGGCGACAACGTGAACCTCGCCAGCCGGCTCGAAGGCCTGACCAAGGAATACGCAACGCACATCCTGGTCACCGAACAGACGCTGATCGCGGCGCGCAAGGGATTGAACGACGAGGGCGCGTACACCGTGCGCGAGCTGGACGCGGTCCGGGTGGTGGGCAAGCAGGAGCCGGTGCGGCTGTTCGAGCTGCGGCGTCGCGGCCCGGCGACGACGGAGGAAATGCCGCTGCTCGACGGCTACGCGCGCGCGCTCGCCCTGTACCGCGCGCGGCAGTTCGCCGAAGCGCGCCTGCTGTTCGAGTCGTTGCTGAAGCGCTTCGCGGGGGACGGCCCTTCGGCGCTCATGCTGGCGCGGTGCGATCGCATGCTCTCCGCGCCGCCGGCGACCGGCTGGGATGGAGTCTTCCGCATGCAGCACAAGTAGCCCCGGCCGCCGAAGGCGGCTCAGGGGCCATGCTCGAGCGCGAACCGTACGAGCCTGATTATGAAATGTGGTCTCCACGCAAGAACTGTGATTGCCATCACGCGCCGCTAAATTGACCAGCGCTCGACTCCGCTGATAGGACTTCTTCATGGCCGGAGAGGACGCGCTGTTTCAGCGTTTCGGCAAGGAGTTCAAGCGCGGCGACGTCCTTTTCCGGGAGGGCGAACCGGGCAAGGAGATGTACGTCATCCAGTCCGGCAAGGTGAACATCACCAAGACCGTGCGGGAAAACGCGAAGATTCTCGCTACCTTGGGCGCCGGCGAATTCTTCGGCGAGATGAGCATCCTCAACAACAAGCCGCGCTCGGCCGGCGCGGTGGTGGCCGAGGACGCGAAGCTCCTGGTGATCGATCCGAAGACGTTCGAGGCGATGATCCGCGGCAATGTCGAAATCGCGGTGCGCCTGATCAAAAAGCTTTCCGATCGATTGCAGGAAGCCGACGAACAGATCGAGAACCTCCTCTTGCGCGACCCGAGCAGCCGCGTCGTGCATTACCTCTGGCAGGCGGCGGTCAAACGGGGGAAGGAGACCCCGCAGGGCAAGCTCGTGAACGTCAATCTCAACGAGCTGCACGGGCGCATGGGCGTGAGCGCGCAAGAGGTCCAGGAGGCGGTGAACAAGACTGCCAAGGCGCGAATCATCGCGCTGGTGCCGGAGGGCGTGCTCGTGCCCGATACCGGCAAGATGCAGAAATACCTGGAGTTTCTCGAGATGAAAGAGCGTTTCGGGGACTAGGGGGACTGAGATGAAAATCAAGGTCCTCGGCTGCCACGGCGGCGAGCTCCCCCGGCACCGGACCACCTGCTTCCTCATCGATCGAAAGCTGACCATCGATGGCGGCGCGATCACCGCGGCGCTGGAGCTGGACGAGATCCTCGAGATCGACGACATCTTCCTCACGCATTCGCATTTCGATCACGTCAAGGACGTCCCGCTGATGACGGATCTCCTGGTGGGAAGGCGGGAGAAGCCGGTGGTCGTGCACGGTCCCGCCGAGACGATGGAGGCGATGGACAAGGACGTGTTCAACAACCGGACGTGGCCGGACTTCCGCGTGATCCCCACGCCGGAGAAGCCGGTGATCGCCTTCGATTCCATTCCGGTCTACGAGCCCGTCACCTGCCAGGGGCTGCGGATCCGCGCCGTCCCGGTGCACCACCCGGTCTACTCGGTCGGTTACATCGTCGAGGGCCGCGAGGGCGCGGTCGCATTCTCCGGAGACACGGGGCCGACCGAGGAGCTGTGGCGCGCGATCAACACGACGCCGGATCTGAAAGCCGTCTTCCTCGAGGTGAGCTTTCCCAGCACGCTGCAGTGGCTGGCCGACGTCAGCGGCCACCTCACGCCGCGGACGGTGATGAGCGAGCTGGCGAAGCTCGATCGCCGCGGAGCCAAGATCTACCTGTACCACCTGAAGCCGGCCGTCATCGACGAGGTGAAGGCGGAGATCAAGGCGCTGCGCAAGGAGTACCTGCACGTCTGCGAGCTCGACGAGGTCTACAGCATCCGGTGAGAGCGCTGACCCTCGTCTGTCTCGTGCTCTCCCTCGGCGCCCGCGCGGAACCCGCCGGCAAGGCCGCTGCCCAGCAGAACCAGCAGAACGCCGCCGCGGCTGCCGCCGCCGGGGCGGGCGCGGTGATCGTCGCCACGCAGGCGGAGGCGGGCGAGGATCCCTTCGCTTTCCCGGCGCCGACGCCGCGGGCGCGCCAGTGGCTCGGATACGCCTCGCCCTGGACGCTCCTGATCCTCGCCGCCATCCTCATCACGCTGGCAGCGATGATCCAGAAGATCGATCCGCGGCGCCGCAAGCGCATCCGCCGCGCCTCGATCCTCTACATGCTCTATCTCACCACCTTCGTGTTCGCGGCCATCCTCGCGGGCGTGCACGCGGAGGGCTGGGCACGGCGGGTGTGGTTCCTCGCCGATCTCTTCGAAGTGCTGGTGATCATCGACTTCGTCGCCATCCTCCTCTTCGACCTGGTGCTGCTCGCGCTGCGAATCGAGGTGGCGAACATCGTCCACGACCTGGCGCTCGGCGCGGCGTACATGCTCGCCTTCATCGGGATCCTCCACCGCAGCGGCGTTCACTTGCAAGGGATCATCGCCACATCGGCGGTGGTCACCGTGGTGCTCGGCCTCTCGCTGCAGGCCACGCTCGGCAACGTCCTGGGCGGGATCGCGCTGCAGCTCGACGATTCGATCCACATCGGCGACTGGGTCCAGCTCTCCTCCGGTCAGCAGGGGTGCATCAGCGCCATCCGCTGGCGGCACACGGTGGTGGAGACGCGCAACTGGGACACCATCATCGTCCCCAACTCCGTGCTGCTGGGCGAGAACATCGTCATCCTCGGGCAGCGGCAGGACCAGCCGGTGCAACACCGGATGTGGGTCTACTTCAACGTGGACTTCCGCTACTCGCCGGAGGAGGTGATCCACACCGTCGACGACGCGCTGCAGAGCACCCCCATCGCGAACGTGGCCTCGTTCCCGCCGCCGAACTGCATCTGCTTCGACTTCGCCCGGCAAGGCGCGGACAGCTTCGCGTACTACGCCGTTCGCTACTGGCTCACCGATCTCGCGGCCGACGATCCGACCTCCTCGGCGGTGCGGGTGCGCGTCTACGTCGCCCTCAAGCGCGCGGGCATCCCCCTCGCCATCCCGGGCCAGGCGCTCTGGGTCTCGATGGATGACCCGGAGCACCGCGAGCGCAAGGTCCAGCGCGAGCTGCAGCACCGGGTGATAGCGCTGGAGCAGATCGAGATGTTCACCGGTCTCTCGTCCGACGACCGGCAGCGCCTCGCCGAAGGAATGCGCCCCGCGCCCTTCGGCCGCGGGGAGATCATCACCCGCCAGGACTCCGCCGCGCACTGGCTCTACGTTCTCGCCAAGGGCGAGTGCGAAGTCCGCGTGCGCGGCGAGGGCGGCGCGGAGAAGCTCGTCGCCCGCATCAGCGGCCCGAACGTCTTCGGCGAGATGGGCGTCATGACCGGCGAGCGCCGCACCGCTTCCGTCGTCGCCGCCACCGAAGTCGAGTGCTACCGGATCGACAAGGACATCTTCAAATCCGTCCTCCGCAACAGACCGGAGATGGCGAACGTGATCTCGCAGGTGATGGCGAAGCGCAGGGTCGAGCTCGAGTCGGTGCGCATGGGCCTCGATGCCGAGGCCCGCAAGCGGCGGGCGAAGGAAGAGCGCAGCGAGATCCTGTCGTCGATCCAGACTTTCTTCGGGTTGGACGACGACAAGGTGTAGCGGACGCCGGGCAGTCCCCCGTCCGAGCGCGTCGTATGGCGCCTCGGCAGGGTCCGCAGTCTGCAGCGCGCGCCCCGCCGGGCCCACGCGAGAACGTCGGGGAATCTGGATGTCTGCCCATTCAAGTGCTCCCCGCCCGCATGAGTTGCCCGTACCATCCGGCGCGATCGTGCATTTCGCCGCTGCACTTGAAATGGGCGGACATCGCGTGCGACCGCCGCCCCTTCGCGCCCGGACCCCGTTACCCCCCTCCGAGTGGTATCAGCCGCAACCCTCTGCTACAACGCCGCCGCAATGGCCTGGTATCACCGCGTTCCCGCCCCGAAGCTTCCTCCCGAACAGCGCAAGGCGCGCATGGAGGGGCTGTGGATCAAGTGCGACGGGTGCGGCGAGATCATCTACAAGCAGGACGTCGAGAAGAACCTCGAGGTCTGCCCCAAGTGCGACGAGCACTTCCCGCTGCCGGTGCGCAAGCGGCTCGAGCTGGTGCTCGATCCGGGCAGCTTTGCGGAGCACGACATCGGGCTGGAGAGCACCGACCCGCTCCAGTTCTCGGATTCGAAACGGTACCGCGAGCGGATCAAGGCCAGCCAGAAGTCCGCCAACGAGGGCGAAGCCTTCATCTCCGGGATCGGCCGGATCGCCGGCCGCGAGGTCTCCATCGGCGCGTTCCATTTCGGCTTCATGGGCGGGTCGATGGGGAGCGTGGTGGGCGAGAAGGTGACTCGCATCTTCGAGCGGGCGACGGATCGGCGATTGCCGGCGATCATCTTCTCCGCCAGCGGGGGCGCCCGCATGCAGGAGGCCATCTTCTCCCTGATGCAGATGGCGAAGTCCTCCGCCGCCCTGGCCCGTTTCCGCCACGTGCAGAGGCCGTACATCAGCGTGCTGCTCGATCCCACCACCGGCGGCGTGGCCGCTTCCTTCGCCTTCCTCGGCGACGTGATCCTGGCCGAGCCGCGCGCGCTGATCGGCTTCGCCGGGCCCCGGGTGATCGAGCAGACCATCCGGCAGAAGCTCCCCGAGGGATTCCAGACGAGCGAGTTCCTGCTCAAGCACGGGATGGTGGACGCGATCGTCCACCGCAAGGAGAT
>MNFJ01000192.1 GCA_001918155.1 Deltaproteobacteria bacterium 13_1_40CM_4_68_19 | reverse complement strand
CACTCGCCCGACGCGAGCTGCCCGCGCAGCGAGGCGCCCGAAGGCTCGATCCGGCGCAGCCACAGCGCCGCGTCCTCGACGTCGAGGTATGCCCAGTCCCTGCCGATGCGGGTCGCCCAGCGCCCATCGGCTGCGCGATGGATTCCCTGGTGCAGCGCGGCCAGCGTGCGCGCGTGCTCGACCAGGCCGCCGCGGTGCCAGAAGCGGCCCTCCTTGTCGAGGCGCAGGCCGCTCTGCTCGCGCAGCTGTTGCAGCGTCGCCGGGTCCATCTCCTGGATTCTAGCCGCTGGGGATGCTGCGGCTCGACCGGATGCGCACCTTGCTGACAAAGGTGACTTCCATGCCAGAGAAGGAAACCATCGAGCGTGCCCGGCACGACGCTGCACAGGGGAAGTCCGCATCGACCCAGGCTGGCGAGTTCGTCCGCGAGGAGATCCACCACATCCGCGAGGGCAAGCACGGTGCCCGATCTCCCAAGCAGGCGATCGCCATCGGTCTGTCGAAGGCCCGGCGATCCGGCGTGAAGCTGCCGGCGCCGAGAGCAGGGAGGGCGTCGAAGCAGACCGCGCGGAAGGCGGCGCGGACGCGCGCGCGCTCGCGGTAGCCGGGAAGCGGCGCGTTTACGTAGTCTCCCGCATTGATGCCTGCCGTCCTGGGTGAAAGGGGACGGCCTCGATGGGAGGACCGCCATGCGTGCCGACATCGTTCCGGGCGCCCGCTTTCCCGATTACGCGCTTCCGGACCACACTGGAACGAAGCGCAAGTTGTCCGAGCTGCAGGGCGGTGAGCCGATGGTCGTCTTCCTTTCGCGCGGCTTGTATTGCCCGAAGGACCGGCGCCAGGCGATGGAGCTCGTCCGATTCGAGCCCGAGCTGAAGGTCGGCTACACGAAACTGGTGACCATCTCGACGGACGATCTGCTCGCCACCAACGAGAACCGCGACGGTCTCGGCGCCCACTGGCCCTTTCTCTCCGACCCCGGCCGGATCGTGCAGAAGGATCTCGACATCCAGGAGTACACCGATCCGGTGCACAACCCCATGGTGCCCCACACCTTGGTGCTCGCGCCCGAGCTGCGCGTGCACAGCATCTACAACGGGTACTGGTACTGGGGCCGGCCTTCGGTCGAGGAACTGCGGCACGACCTGCGGGAAGTGACGCGGACGGTGCGTCCCGACTGGGACCTCTCCGACCCGCAGCTCAGGGCCGCGTGGAAGGCCGGGGAAAATTCGCGTTTCTGGCCGTACGGGAGATCGCTGCGCGAAGTGCTCGCCAACGAATGAAGGGGCGCTGCGATGCGCGCTACCAGCTCTCCCCGAACGGCCGCGCCTCGACTTCGAACGACCACGCCGACGGCCGCTGCTGCGTGAGCCGCAACCCGATCTCCGCGACGTCTTCCGGCTGGATGAAGAACGAGGCCGGCTTGTCCGGCATCCGCTCCCGCGTCCTCGGCAGGTCGACGACGCCGTCCACGACGATCAGCGCGACGTGGATGCCGGCGGGCCAGAGCGCGCGCGCCATCGATTCCGCGAGGCTGCGCTGCGCGCCCTTGGCGGAGGAGAAGGACGCAGACCGCGCGCCTCCCTTCCGGGAGGCGGTGGCGCCCACGAACACGATGCTGCCGCGCCCGGCGCGCTTCATCGCCGGGATGACCTGCTTGGATGCAAGGAGGGCTCCGAGCGCGTTCACGCGCCAGGCCCCTTCGAAGTCCGCCGCGGTGGCCTCCTCGACGCTGCCCCAAACGCCGGAGCCGGCGTTGTAGACGAGGACTTCGACCTCCCCGAGCTCGCGGCGGATGGCGTCGAACGCGTGCGCGATCGAGCCCGCGTCGGTCACGTCGCACGCGTAGGCGCGCGCGTCCGGCAGGCTGGAGGCGAGCTTCGCGGAGAACCCGGTCGTGCGCGCGAGCAGCGCGACCGCGTGACCTTCCGAAGCAAAGCGCCGGGCAAAAGCGGCCCCGTTCCCGGGTCCCACCCCGGCGACCGCACAGACTCGCTTCATCGTCATCGCTCCTTCCGTCTGCGCCCGCGACCGAGCGAGCGAAACCCGGGATGCACGCCGCGCCTCAGGCCCTGCTGATCGGCGATGCGCAGGAGCAGCGCGGCCAGCTGCTCGCGCTCGCCGGCGTCGAGCCCCTCGCTGATGGATTCCTGATGCGTCCGGGCGATGCGCCCGATCGCCTCCAGCATCGTACGCCCCGGCGAGGTGAGGTGCAGGGCGTAGGTCCGCCGATCGTCCGGATTGTCGCGCCGCTCGACGAGCCCGCGTTCTTCCAGCTCGTCGACGAGAGCGACGAGGCGGCTCGGCAGGACGTCGAGATGCTCCGCGAGCGCCTGCTGGCTGAGCCCGCCCGAGGTCGAGAGCGCCCAGAGGATCCCCGCATGCGGGGGTGACAGTCCCAATGCGGACAGCCGCTCGGCGAACTTCGCCGCCGCGTGGGCGCCCACCTGGGCGAGGAGCCAGGCGGCGGAAGGAAGGCGGTCCCGCGGGCGGTCCCCACCCCCGCTCCTCTCCGTCCGTCGGCGCGCCATGCGGGAAACACTAGCGCAGAAGAATCGTTCATAATATGAATGATTCATGAATAGAACCGAGATCGAGCACCGGGGCCCCAACCTCGTCGCCGTCGCGATCACGTTCGTCGCCCTCTTCCTGGCGAGCCTGATCCTGGGAACCGTGCTCGCGGGCGGCGAGCACTTTCCCTCCCCGTTCGGGCCCGAGGGCCTGTCCAGCGCCTATTTCTCGCAGCACGCGACGGCCGTCACCGTCAGCGCCTTCCTGCAGTTCGGCGCTGCCATCCCTCTGGGCATCTACACCGCCACGGCCGTGAGCAGGCTGCAATTCTTCGGACTGCGCGTGGCAGGGGTGTTCATCGCCTTGTTCGGCGGCCTTGCGGCCTCGTTCTTCCTCGCGCTCTCCGCTCTCACCCAATGGGTGCTCGCGCAAGCGGGCGTCGCGGGGTCCGCGGGCGCGACGCGCGTCCTCCATTGGTTTGCCTTCGCAACCGGCGGCCCCGGCCACGTCGTGCCGCTGGGACTGCTGCTTGCCGGCATCTCCGTCACGGCGGGCCTCACGCGGCGGCTGCCGCGGTGGATGATGATCTTCGGGCTCGTGGTGGCCGCGATCGCCGAGCTGAGCAGCTTCGCCCTGGTCGTCCCGGCCGCCGCCTGGCTGTTGCCGCTCGCGCGCTTTCCGGCGCTGGTCTGGATCGTCTGCGCCGGAGCGCTGCTTCCAAGAGGGATTCCGCACGCGGTGGAGAAGTCCGCAACCTGAGCAAGAGCGTGATCCCGCCTGTCACCGAGCCGCGCCCTTGCTATGCTCAGCGCCCGCATGGGTCGCCACGCGCACCGGGCAACCTCGACGCATCCGTTGGCGCGCCGCCGGCTGACGGCGCGCGAGATGGAGGCCCGGGCCGCCGCCGTGCAGGCGGTCGCGCCGGCTGCGCCGTTGCCGCAGGGAGAAGCGATGGCGATGCTGGCGCGCCGTGGCTTCCGCCCCGAGTTGAGCCGGCCCGACCTCCCCTTCCCGCGACAGCTGGACGCAGACACGGCCGAGCGACTCACCGAGCGGCTCGGCCACTATTCCTTCCGCCTGTTCTTGCGTGGAGCGATCCAGCGCCGGGGCGACTTCGCCCCGGGAGAGGCGACGCGGTATCTCACTGCTTCCCAGGAGAAGGCGCTGGCGGACGCGCTCCTCGCGCTCGGCGTCCTGGTCCGCACCCCGCGGGACCGCTACCGGTTCGTCCACCGGGCCACCAGCTTCGGTCCGACGCTCGAGTGGTACGTGGCGCGCGAGCTGCGCCGGCGGCTCGGTTGCGACGTCGCCACCGGCGTGAAGTTCCGGGCCCCCGGGCTGGGCGGCGATCTCGACGTGATCGCCGCTCTCGAGGGCAAGCTCATCTACCTGGAGCTCAAGTCCTCGCCGCCCAAGCACCTGACGCCGGGCGAGGTGGCGGCGTTCTTCGCCCGCGTGCGCCGGCTGCGCCCGGACGTGGCCGTCTTCGCCATGGACACCTCGCTGCGGCTTTCCGACCGGGTGCTGCCGTTGCTCGCGGCCGGGCTCGACCCGAAGTGCCCGGCCCCCCGGCGCATCGAGCGGGACCTCTGGACGCTCACGCCGCACCTGTACGCGGTGAGCGCGAAGGCCGACCTCGTCACCAACATCTGCCGCGTGGTCGGCGAGGGTCTGATCGCGCTCGGGCCGCGACATTGAATGGATTTGCACGGCAAGGAGTGCTGCGAAAATGCTCGTCATCGAAGGAGAGCTGGACCGGCCGCGCTCGATCGATCCAACGGAGCTACGCCGGCTGCCGGGGCAGATCGATGAAGTCTCGGCGCTGGTGCCGGGCCGCGACGGATCGGCGGTCTGGCTCCGCGACCTGCTCGCGCAGTGCGGGCTCAAGCGGTCGGCGCGCTTCGCCACCCTCGCCTCCGGCGACGGCAAGTTCGCCATCTCGGTCCCGCTGCAGCCGCTGCTGGAGCGGGCGATGCTCGTCTACCGCAAGGGCGATGCGCCGTTGCCGGTCGCGAAGGGTGGACCGGTACGCCTGCTGCTCACGGGCAAGGTCGAATGCGAGGCGCCGGAGATCGACGCCTGCGCGATGGTCAAAGGCCTGGGCCGCATCCGCGTCACGGCCGAGAGGGAACCCGACGTCGGCCACGTGCACCATTGACCCATCCGCACGTGCCCCGCCCGTCGAGGTTCCGGGCAGCTACCGCATCACCCCTCGCCGCTGAGCGAGCGCGAACTCGTGGACGAACGCTTCCTGCCCCGGCGCCGTGGCGGCCCCGCGCCGCGCTTCGCGCACGAGCTCGATCGCCCGCCGCGGGTCCGCGCCGGCGCCGACCAGGCAGCAAGCGGCGAGGGTGCCGCTCCGGCCGATCCCGGCATGGCAGTGGATCACGACGGTCCTTCCGGCAGCGAGGTGGTCGAGGATGCGTCCCACGAGCCTCGCCGCCTCGACGATGTCCGAAGGCGCCGTGTCGTCGGCGATCGGGAGCCACAGGGTCTCGAGGCCGGCACTCCGCACCCCGTCGAGCAGACCGCCGAGACCGATCCTCCACATCTCGTCTTCCTCGAGCAGCGTGACCAGGACGCCCGCGCCGCACGTGTCCCGAAGGCAGGCGAGATCCGCTCCGAGCGTCTGGTCTGGCCCGAGCCGCGGATCGTGCGGCCACCGTCCGGGAGCGGGAGCGAAACCGAGTCTGCCGGGAAGACCGTGCGCGTGCTCGGGAAGGAAGGCGACGGGCGGGTTCTCGTACAGGTTCATGGCAGTAATGGTAGGCCGGAGTGCGGCCGCCTCACAGCCATTCGCAGGGAATGGGCTACCCCTCGTCCTGTACCATCGGGAGCATGAACGCATCCGATTCCGTCGTGGGGTGCTCCACGTGCGGTGCTTTGTATACGCCCGCTGCCGGGGACGATGGTGTCTGCCCGACGTGCAGCAGCCTTCTTCCGGGCCAGCATCCACCCCGGCCGGCGCGGCCTGCCGGGCCGAACCTTCGTCCGGTCTCGCGGAAGCCCGAGCCTGACATCTTCGAGGTGACGGACGACGATGCTCCGCCGCGCCGCAGACGCGGCAAGGGACGCGGTTTGCGGCCCATCGCGATCGGGGTGACGGCCGCATTGCTGGTCGCCGGTATCTGCACGGCGATCATCATCCGGCCGCGCCCGCTGACCGACGCGTGGACTTCCCTACGGCGCCATTCGCCGTCGCAGGCTTGGAACTCGGCCCGGCGCCTCGTCGCGCACGCCTGGCTCGCCGTCCGGCTCCACCTGCCGTTCGACGGGCCGCAAGCGGAGCGGAGCGCGTCGGCCGCGCCTCCGACACGAGATGCGAGCGCGTCGCGAGGGACCCACCGGCACTCGCAGCACGGCAAGGGGAAGCGGAGCGGCGACGACTGACGAGTTCGCGGGAACCGCGTCACTCCTGCCGCTTGGTCTGGTCAGTTCGTCTGTTCTATAGGCAAGAGGCAGATCCGTCCGGCGATCGTGCCGTCGAAGCCCGTCGGCGTGCGCGTACCCGAGGAAAACAGCGTACCGGCTGCGTTCACGAAGTCGCCCGTGCCCGACACGATCGGGTCGATCTCGAAGTACGTGCCATCCGGGTTCAACGCGCCGCTGTCGTTGATGGTCAATGAGCCTCCGGCCGCCGTGATCACCAGTTGGCCTGAGTAAACGAGCTGACCAGGGAGATCGCCGGGACCGAGAGTCAGCAGGGTGAACTGCGTCGATCCTTCCAGCATACCGGAACCGGTCGTGCCTGCGGTGCAGATTACGCTGGTACACCCGTCCACGTAGAGCGTGGTCTTGATCGGTGCATTGACGAATGCGCATCCGCTCGCCGCATCCTCGACGGAGACCGTGGATGGATCGTCGGCGCGCGCGGACATCGAGGACAGTGCGACTGCAAATACAGAGAGCGCCGCCGTCGATGTGCTTCGCATGGTGTCGTTGGAATACTACGTTGTGGGCGTTACGCGCAATCGTAAGATTACAGTAGTGTTGACACGGCGAAGCGGCTAGCGAACCTCGGGGCGTTTCTCCGCACGCGCCCGCTCTCGGACGGGAATGCTCGCGCGTCGCATGGAGCGGCGCAGGAAGTCCTTCAGGTAGGCGGCAGTCCGCGACTCCCGCGAGCGCGCGACCTCCTCCGGAGTGCCCCAGGCGACGACGCGGCCACCCTGCTCGCCGCCTTCCGGACCGAGGTCGATCACGCAGTCCGCGGCCGCCACGACGTCCAGATTGTGCTCGATGACGATGACGGTGTCGCCGCGATCCACCAACCGCTGCAGCGCGGTGATCAGCTTCGCGACGTCCGCCATGTGCAGGCCCGTCGTCGGCTCGTCGAGCACGAAGACGGAGCGCCCGAAGGCGGGCGAGGCGAGCTCGGCGGCCAGCTTGATCCGCTGCGCCTCGCCGCCGGAGAGCGTCGGGCTCGGCTGGCCGAGCTGGAGATATCCGAGCCCGATCTGCGAGAGGAAGTCGAGCGGCCGCCGCACCGAAGGGAAGGGCGAGAAGAAGTCGCGGCCTTCGTCGACGGTCATGGCGAGCACGTCGGCGACGGACTTTCCCTTCAGGGTGACGGCGAGCGTGTCGGCGTTGTACCGGCGCCCCGCGCAGATCTCGCAGTCGACGTAGACCTCCGGCAGGAGCGACATCGTCACCCGCAGCCGGCCCTGGCCCTCGCACTTCTCGCAGCGGCCGCCGGACACGTTGAAGGAGAAGCGCCCGGCGCGATAGCCGCGGGCGCGCGCGTCGGCCGTGGTGGCGAACAGGCCGCGGATGGCGTCCATCACGCCGACGTAGGTGGCGGGCACCGAGCGCGGAGTGCGGCCGATGGGCGACTCGTCCACCTCCAGCGCGCGCGGAGCCTGCTCCCAGCCGCGCAGGTCGGCGATCCCCGGCGGCAGCGGGTCGCGCGCGATCCGCGCCTTCAGCGCACGGTACAGCACGTCGCGCACCAACGTGGACTTCCCCGAACCGGATACGCCGGTGACGCAGACGAGGCGGCCGAGCGGGAAGTCCACGGTGAGGTCGCGGAGATTGTGGAGGCGCGCGCCTCTGACCGTGAGGCGGGGCGCGTTGTCGAGCGGCCGCCTCGGCCACGCGGTGCGCGCGCCTCGACCTCGCAGCCAGAGGCCGGTCAACGACTCTTCCGCCATGGCGATGGCGCGCGGCGGACCCTCCGCGACGACCCTTCCGCCGGCAGGCCCGGCGCCAGGTCCGAGGTCGATGACGTGGTCGGAGGAACGGATCACCGGCTCGTCGTGCTCCACCACGACCACCGTGTTCCCGCGGTCGCGGAGCCGGACCAGCGCGCGCAGGAGCGCCTCCGAGTCGCGCGGGTGGAGCCCCACGGTCGGCTCGTCCAACACGTAGCAGACGCCGCGCAGGTTGGAGGCGAGCTGGGCGACGACGCGGATGCGCTGCGCCTCGCCGGTGGAGAGCGTGTCGGTCCCGCGGTCCAGCGTCAGGTAGCCGAGGCCGAGCTCGTCGAGCATGGCGAGGCGGTTCTCCAGCTCGGGGAAGATGCGCTCCTTCACCTCGGGCGGAACGGAGAGGCCCCGCAGCCACTCGAGCGCGCCGCGGACGGGGAGGGCTGCGGCTTCTCCGATGTGCCGGCCGTCGATGCGCACCGCGAGCGCTTCGGGGCGGAGCCGCGTTCCTCCGCAGTCGGGGCAGGGCTCCGGGTCGGCCTCCTCGTCTTCCCAGAGGGCCCCGAAGCCTTCGCAGGTGGGGCAGGCGCCGAACTTCTGCGTCCAGGTGAAGAGCCGCGGGTCGGGCACCGGCAGGCCGGAGCCGCACTGTGGGCAGGCTCGCCGCGTCGAATACAAGCGATCCGGCATGCCCCGCGCGGAAGCGATGAGGCTGCCTCCGCCGATCTCCAGCGCGCGCTCCACCGCGGTGCGAAGGCGGCCGGGCCGGCCCGGGCCGGCCGGCACGCGCTCGACGAGGGCCTCGACGTCGTGGATCTGATACCGGTCGAGGCGCGGCGGCCGCGAAGCGCTGTGCAGGACGCCGTCGATCCGCACGTTGCGCACGCCGCGCTTCGCCGCAGCCGTGATCACCTCGCGGTGGAGGCCCTTCCGCTTGCGCACGAGCGGCGCGAGCAGCACCACCTCCTCGCCGGAGAAGTGCTCCGCGATCCGCCCGGCGAGGCTCGCTGCCTCGGCCACCTCGCCGGGGACGCCGCATTTCGGGCAGTGCACGACGCCGAGACGCGCGAAGAGCAGCCGCAGGTAGTGATACACCTCCGACGCCGTACCGGCGGTGGACATCGGCGTCCCGTGCGAGAGCTTCTGTTCCAGCGCGACCGTCGGAGGCAGGCTCTCCACGCGGTCCACCTCGGGCCTCGCCAAAGGCCGCACGAACTGGCGCGCGTAGGTCGGCAAGCAGTCCAGGAATCGGCGCTGGCCCTCCGCGTAGAGAACGTCGAAGGCGAGCGTCGACTTGCCGGAACCGCTCACGCCCGTGACCGCGACGAGGCGGTCCTGCGGGATCTCGACGCGGACGTGCTGCAGGTTGTGCTCGCGCGCGCCCAGGACGTGGATACCGCGGCCGCCGGCCTCACGGCGCCCGCCGGCCTTTGCCCGGCGGAACGGAAGCATGCCAGGCGCTGCAAACGCGCCCCGCAGTGCCCTCCCGGTGGGCGTATCGAGCGTCGCAACCTGCTCCGGCGCCCCCACGCCCACGAGCCTCCCGCCCTCATCGCCCCCCTCTGGCCCGAGGTCGACGATCCAGTCCGACGACTTCGCCACCTGCATGTTGTGCTCGACCACCACCACGGAGTTCCCTGCGTCGACCAACCGGTGCAGCGCGCCGACGAGCTTCGACACGTCGCTCGGGTGCAGCCCGGTGGTCGGTTCGTCCAGCACGATCAGGTGATTGCGCGCATCGCTCGCCTGCGCGAGCCGGCAGGCGAGCTTCAGCCGCTGCGCCTCTCCGCCCGAGAGCGTCGGCGCGGGCTGCGAGAGCGACAGGTATCCCAGGCCGATGTCCAGCAGCGGCCGCAGCGCCCCGAGCACGCGCGCGTCGTCCGCGAAGATCCTCGCCACCTCCTGCGCGGGCAGGTCGAGCAACCCGGCGATGTTGAAGCCGCGGCAGCGCACCTCCAGCACCTCCGGGCGGAAGCGGCGGCCGTCGCAACCGGGGCAGCGGATGTAGGCGTCGGGAAGGAACTGCAGCTCGACCTTCTCGTATCCAGCCCCGCGGCAGTGGGGGCAGGCGCCGGCGGCGGAGTTGAACGAGAACGCGGAGGGGCGCAAGCCGCGAGAGCGCGCGTCCTCGGTGGCGGCGAAGGCCTCGCGCAGCGGATCGAGGACCCCCATGTACGTAGCCGCGTTCACGCGCGCGCTGCGGCCGAGCGGCGACTGGTCGACGATCACGGCGCCTTCGAGGAGGCCGGCGCCCTGGAGCGCGTCACACGCGCCCGCTTCCGATTCCGGCAGGCCGAGCTGGCGGCGCAGGTTCCGGTACAGGACCTGGTCGACGAGGGTGGACTTGCCCGAGCCGGACACTCCCGTGACGCAGACGAAGAGCCCGAGCGGGACGTCCACCGTCAGGTCGCACAGATTGTTCTCGCGGGCGCGGACGATGCGGAGCTTGCGGTCCGGGTCCGGGCGGCGCCGCTCTTCCGGTGCCGGCATCTCGAGGCGCCCGGCGAGGAACGCCCCGGTCTGCGAGAGCGGCGCCTCCAGCAGTCCGGCCAGCGGACCTTCATACACCACCTCGCCGCCTTGCTTCCCGGGCCCCGGCCCGAGATCGATCACGTGATCGGCGCCGCCGATGAGCGCCGGATCGTGCTCGACGACCACCACCGCGTTGCCCGCCTCGGCGAGCCTGCGCAGCACGCCCGCGAGCCGGCCGGCGTCACGCGGATGCAGGCCGACGGACGGCTCGTCGAGCACGTAGAGGGTGCTCGTAAGCGAGCTGCCCAGCGCGGTGGCGAGCGTGACCCTCTGCGCCTCGCCTCCCGAGAGCGTGCGCGACTGGCGCGAGAGCGTCAGGTACCCGAGCCCCACGTCGCAGAGGAAGCGGAGGCGCCCGCGGATCTCGCGCAGGAGCAGGTCGGCTGCGGTATCGTTCGCGTTCGGCGTGTAAGCGGCGAAGAACCGTTCCGCATCGGCGATGGGCAGCGTCTCGACTTCTGGGAGCGTCTTGCCGTCGATGCGAAAGAGGAGCGCCGCGGGCTTGAGCCGCGCACCCCGGCAGTCAGGACAGGGGCTGTAGCGGCGGTAGCGCGAGAGCAGGACACGGACGTGCATCCGGTAGGTCTTCGATTCCAGCCACTCGAAGAAGCCGTGGATGCCGTACCAGCGGGTCCGCCAATGCTCCCGCCCGCCCGGCTCGCCTTCCCAGATCAGGTGGCGCGTCTCTTCGGGAAGCTCGCCCCAGGGCACGTCGGCGCGGAGGCGCTGCCGCTTGAGGAAGCGCAAGAGATCCTGCTGGCAGTCGCCGTAGAAGGGCGTCTGGAACGGCTTGACGCAGCCTTGGGCGATGGAGAGGCGGGGATCGGGAACGACCAGGTCGGGGTCGATCTCCATCGTCCGCCCGAAACCCTTGCAGGCCTCGCAAGCGCCGACCGGGTTGTTGAAGGAGAAGAGCGCGGGGGTCGGGTCGGAGCAGGCCAGATCGCAGCGGGCGCAGTGGAGCGCTTCACTGAAGCGGAGCGGCTCTTCGTGTCCGTCGATGTGCAGCTCGACCCGGCCCTTGCCGTAACGGAGCGCCGACTCGAGCGAGTCGATGATGCGCTGGCGCCGGTCCCGCTCGGCGAGGATGCGGTCGAGCACGACGGTGACGACGCCATCGTGCGCGCGGAGCTCCGCGTCTTCCAGCGCAATGGGCCGTCCCCCTTCGAGCACACGGCGGAAGCCGGCCTCCTGCAGCGTCTCCCGCAGCGCCTTCGCGCTGACGCGACCCACGCGACAAGGAAAGCAGAGGAACACCTGCTTGCCCCCGGCAGCGGAGATCAGCGCTTCGAAGATCGAGGAGGGCGAGTCCCGCACCACGGCCTGCCCGCAGCTCATGCAGTGAAGCACCGCCGCTCGCGCCCAAAGCGCGCGGAGGTAGTCGGCGATCGAGGTCATCGTGCCGACGGTGGACCGCGATGTGCGGACCGGAGCAGTCCGATCGATGGCCAGCGACGGCAAGACGCCCTCGATCCGGTCGGCGGCGGGCCGATCGAGCCGCTCGAGGAACTGCCTCGCGTACGGGCTGAACGTCTCCACGTACCGCCGGTATCCCTCGGCGTGCAGCACGTCGAAGGCGAGGCTGGACTTGCCAGCGCCGGCGACGCCGGTCACGGCCGTCACCGCGCCGACGGGCACGCGAACGCCGACGTTCTTCAGGTTGTTCTGTCTGGCCCCTTCAACGAGGATGAATCGGCCGTCCATGGTGGGGGCGGGAAGGTAACATGCGCCCGACGTTAGCGAGCGAGTGAACGCACGGTGCTGCTCGCAACGCCGATTGCGATGGATACCGTCTCCTGAGCAGTTCCGAAGGTCTGAACAGCCCAAGCGACCGACCGCGCAAGCGGCTGCTGGAGCCTAGTGCATCTGGACGAGCACGCTCAAGCTTGTTCCTCGATCGTACCGCTGGCTCGCCTCCATGGTGAGCGGCAGGGCGAGCAACGGGTAGAATGACGCACACCCCTGGGACGCCGAGGACCTCGTCCAGGACGCCTTCGCGCGCGGATACGTCACCCGCGGATGCATGGCGCAGGACGTCCCGAACCCGCGGGCCTAACTCTTGAGATGTCCTGCTCTATTATCGACCATGATACCGAAGAAAGTGCAGGTCGACCTGGAAGACCTCCGCTGGGCATTCGAGGACCACGTCGGCGAATTCTCCTGCGTCCTCGACACCGAAACGGGGATGGTGCTCCGGCTCAGCGAGGAAGAGGAAGACGACCTGCCGCTGCCGATCGAGGAAATCGAGGAGGACTCTACGGGCCGATTCCTGGCCATCGAGCCGGAGGACCCGCAGGAGGGTTACGGCGACATGCAGGCGTTCATCGGGACCGTGGCCGAGTCCAAGTTCCGAGAGCTGCTCGAGGTCGCGATCGCGGGCAAGGGAGCGTTCCGCCGATTCAAGGACGTGCTCGCCCGAATTCCCGACGAGCGCGAGCGCTGGTTCGCCTTCCAGCAGGAGCGCGTGTTCGGGCGGATCCGGGACTGGCTGGCGGCGAACGGGATCGAGGCCCCGTAAAGCTGAAAGAATCCTGCAATATCGCAGCGGTAAAAAGGCGACCCACGGGAGGGAAGCCTTGCGCAGGATCGCGATCCTGGTGGTTGCCGTCTGCGCCCTCGCCGTCGCCCTCCTCTGGCTCCGGAGCGAGACGGCGCCGTCGGGCGGGTCGTCGCCGTCGCCGTCGAGGCTGGCCGGTCGCTCGCAGCGACCGGGGACGGCAGCACTGCTGCAGGCGAGTGGTCCGGCGGGGTCTCCGTCCGCGGCGGCGGCAGCGCCTGGTCTGGCGCCGGCGGACGAATGGCGGACGCCTCCGCTCGAGCACCCCGCGACCTCCGCGGACGGTTTCGCCGAGGTGCGTGTCCTCTCCGCCGACCAACCCGTCAGCGGCGCGAAGGTGGTCCTCTACTGGCGCAACACGGCGCGGATGCAGACGGCGCTGCCCTTCCGCATCGCAGGAGCGGGGACGACCAGCCGCGAGGGCGCCGTCCGGTTGCCGGCGCGCGCGGGGGCATATCTCGTCTCGGTCCATGCGCCTCCGCTCGCCGCGGCGGAAAAGGAATTCGTGCGGCCCGCAGGCGCGCCGGTCACGCGGGTCGAGGTGAAGCTCTCGCCGGCTCACGTGCTGCGGGGCCGTACACTCTCGCGCGGCACGAGCGAACCCGTCGCGCAAGCGCGCGTCGTCGTCTCCGAAACGTTGCGCGCTGCCGGCTTGCGCGGCGGCCGCCGCGCCGAGAAGCTTCCGCCCGAGGAGCGCGCCGTCGCGGAGAGCGACGCGACCGGCCGGTTCCAGGTGGGCGGGCTGAGCGCAGGCACCTGGTCGGTGGAGGCGACGAGCATCGGGCACTCCCGCGCCGTCGCGCGAGTCGCGATCCCTCAGGGCGGCGACTTGTTGCTCGAACTGCCGAACGCGGCAGTGATCGAGGGCAAGGTCCTGGCCGCAGGCGGTTCGTCCGCGGACGGAGCGGAAGTAATCGCCGAGAGCCGCGCGAACCAGAGCTTCACCATCGCCGCGCAAGACGGAGGGTTCTCGCTGGAAGTCGATCCCGGTTCGTACCATCTCACCGCCCACCGCGGCGCGGAGGCAGGAGCGCAAGGCGCGCCCATCTCCGTCGCCGCGGGGCAGACGGTCCGTGGCATCGTGCTCCAACTCGGTGCCGCTTCGACCATCGCGGGCACGGTGTTCGCGCAGTCGAGTGGAAAGCCGATCTCCGGCGCGACCATCGCCGTCACAGCGATGGGAACCACGAGTGTTGTGGGCACGGCGGTGAGCGACGCGGCAGGGAACTTCTCCGTCGCGGGCCTCGCGCCGGCGAGCTACGACGCTGCCGTGCACGCCGAAG
>MNFJ01000114.1 GCA_001918155.1 Deltaproteobacteria bacterium 13_1_40CM_4_68_19 | reverse complement strand
GAGCGGCGCGCGCAGTCTTTCGCTCGCCGCGCGCAGCTCCGCTGTCTGTGAAAGCGATTCGCGGATCTCACGCGCCTTGCGCCCGATCGCGAACAGCTCTTCCGCGAGCCCGATCACCCCTTGCCCTGTCCGGCGCGGGGTGGCGGGAGAGACGGCAGGCGGAGGGCTCGCGGGCGCCGGCGCTCGCACCTCGGGGACCGAGCGCTCGAGCTCGTCGATCTGGCCGAGCAGTCCGGCGCTCCCGGCGCCCACTTGCGCGGTGAAGTCCGACAGCGTCTTCAGCGCCTGGGCGCGCGCCTGCGCGAACGCGAGCTCGCTGCGCGTCTCGGCAAGCTGCTGCTCGAGGACGGTGCGCCGCCGCGGCGCGGCCGCCGCCTGCCGCTGCAGCGCATCGACCTCGGCCTGGGTTTTCTGCACCGCATCTGCGGCGTCTGCGGCGCGCTGGGCGAGCGCCGATTTCGTATCCTGAGAGAGGGAATGCGCGCTGCCTAGCGCCGCCAGGCCGCGCGCGCCATCGAACGCCTGGGCGACCGCTTGTCGCGCGAGCTGGACGTCGTGGTCGATGAAGATCACGTCCGAGGGCTCGGTGACCACCTGCGCTTGCGCGCCGAGCCGCCGGTACCAGCCGATCGCCTGGTTCAGGTGGGCGAGGATCGGCTGCTCCCGTGGAGGAACCTGGTCCGCCGCGAGCGGAAACGCGATCAAGGCGAGCAGAGCGAGCTTCCGCACCGGTCCTCCGGCGCGGAAACATGGGCGCGTTGGCCACGACGTACAAGGGTGCAAGCCGGCGCTCCCGACGCAGAGATGCCGCGGCGGCCGGCCCGAAGACCGGTCGCCGCGGCGGTGCTGAACGAACCCCGCTTGGAACATATCGAGCGCCGCGACTAATTGTGGTGACGGCGGTCCATGCGGTCTTCGCGACGGTCGGCCCGGCGGTCCTTGCTCAGCTCGCGGCGATCCTCGCGCCGCTGCTTCTTGTCCGCCCGCTCCTGCTCGATGTCGTTCTTGAGGGCGGTACGGTCGGCGGCGAGCGTCGCCTTGTCCGCTGCGACGGCCGTCGCATCGTGCGCGGCGCGGTCCTTGGCAAGCTGTTGGCGATCGTCGACCACCTGCTCGCGCGCCTGCTTGACCTTGCTCTTGTCGGCGTCGACCGCCTTGATGTCGCTCTGGACCTTCGTCCGATCCGCGGCGACCTTCTGATCGGCCGCATCGCTGTCATCGGCGCGGGCGCCGGTGGACGCGAGAAGCAGGCCGGCCGCAATTCCCAATAGCATCCTATGCATTGTCAGTCCCTCCGCAGTCGGCCTCATGGCCGTCTCCGAGGAACGACCCTCTATTCGTGAGGCGGTTAAGCTCCTGGTTCGGGCGCTTGTAGGGAGCCCGCTCCGCCTGGAGTATGAGACGTCCGTCTCGGTGCGCCCGCGAGGAACTTGGTCCGCGATCGACGCCGTTCTAGCGTCGCCGGATGCGCCTGCGGCCCTTCTTCATCCTGCTCGCGGCGGCGGCTGCGGCGAACGCCAGCAGCGTACGAGAGGAGGCCTCCGTCAACACGATCCAGCCGACGGGAGCGAACCCGCGTTCGAGCAGCTTCACCGACTCGCTGAACGGGACCATCGATCTGTCGAGTGAATGGACGCTCAACCTCGGCGGAAGTCTCACCCTGCAGGGCCGCACCCCGGCCTCGCAGCGGGGTCAGTTCCCGGAGAGTGGCAGCGTCGTGACGCTCTTCACCGCCGGGGCGGACTGGAACCTCACCGAGAACCTCAGGCTCGGGACCGAGGCCAAGGTTTCCCCGCGCAGCACGCAGTTCGCCGGCACCACGGCGACGGTGCGCCAGGCCAATGGGACCGAAACCGCCGCGGACGCGCTGGTCCGATCGCAGACCTCCCAGGCGGGGGGGACTTTCAACGCCTCCTGGGAGACCACCGGGAATTCCGCCCTCGAGTGGTCGTATGGAGCGGGCGTCGAATACTCGCATTACGACGTCGACCAGAACGTCTCCCGCGTCCGCCTTGCCGACGGCACGACCGTGACCTCAGCGACGCTGCGGCAGGACACGACCGCGTACTGCCAGGCGCACCCGCTCATCCGGAACTGCGGGCAGGCCCTGCTGACCGCGCTCAGGGCCACGCCGGTGACGCTGGACTCCGAGCGGCTTTCCGCGAACCTCACCGCGACGGTCTTCACGAACACCGACGTCACCCTCTCGGGCGACTACTACGTATACGAGCAGAATCCCGCGCAGGTCGGGTTCTTCACGCTGGTGGCGGCGGGCCGCGCCGCCGGAGTGCCGATTGCGCCGCTGCGGTATCAGGTCCGGCCAGAGGTCGTCGAGCGGTTCGGCGACTTTTCCGCGAAGCTCTGGGTCGAGGCCGGGCAGTACGTGGCGGGGACCGGCCAGGGCACGGCCGGGGCGGGTCTGAAGCTACAGTACAAGTTCACGAAGACCTTCCGGTCCTGGGCAGAAGTGTCCGGGCAGCGGGACGTGGATCAAAGCGATCAGATCAGCAGGTCCGCAGCATTCGCTGCCGGAGCGGCATACCGCTGGTAGACTGCGCCTCCTTCCCCAACGCAGGAGGAAGCGATGCCCTTCTTCCCTCGCACCCACCTTCTGGCGGCCGCCCTCGCACTCACGCCCGGATGGGCGTTCGCGCAACACGAGCACGATGACGGGCACCTCGCGCCGGAGAAGTTCGGGCAGGTCCACTTTCCCACCTCGTGCAACGCGCAGGTTCAGCCGGTGTTCGAGCGTGGGCTGACGCTGCTCCATTCGTTCGCTTACGCCAGGGCGGCGAAGGTCTTCGAGGAGGTTTCGGCGAAGGACCCCGGTTGCGGCATGGCGCAATGGGGGATCGCGATGAGTTATTTCCACACCATCTGGGGGCCGCCCACGGAAGACGAATTCGCCGCTGGGCGAACCGCGGCGCAGAGGGCGGCGGCCGTGGGCGCGCCAAGCGACCGTGAGCGCGACTACATCGCTGCCATCGGCGCCTACTACCAAGGCGATGAGCATCCGGCGCGCGTCGTGGCTTACGAAAAAGCGATGACCGGCGTGGCGGAGCGCAACCCCGCCGATCACGAGGCGGCGATCTTCCAGGCACTGGCGATTCTCGGGGTGGCCTACAACTCGCCGCCCGACAAGACGTACGCGCGGCAGAAGGAGGCGGCGAAGATCCTCAATCACCTGCTGACGGTCGAGCCCGAGCATCCGGGGATCGCCCATTACATGATCCACTCCTTCGACTACCCCGAGCTCGCCGAGCTGGCACTGCCGGCGGCCCGGGCCTACGCCAGGATCGCGCCTTCGGCTCCCCACGCGCTTCACATGCCGTCGCACATCTTCACCCGCCTGGGAATGTGGAAGGAGTCGATCGAATCGAACATCGCCTCGGCGCGAACGGCGCAGGCATGGATCGCCAGGACGCACGCCGGGGCGACGGCGTTCGACGCCCTGCATGCCATGGACTATCTGGAGTACGCGTATCTACAAACCGGGCAGGATGAGAAGGCGCGCGAGATCGCGGACGGCGTCGCCAAGGTGACGAGTTTCGACGTCCCACAGTTCGCGGCGGGCTACGCGCTTGCCGCCATCCCGGCGCGTCATGCGCTCGAGCGGCGAGCGTGGAAAGAGGCGGCGGCGCTGACGGCGCAACCGGCGACGTTCCCCTGGGCGAAATATCCTTACGCCGAGGCGATCGTTCACTTCGCGCGCGCCGTGGGCGGGGCCCGCGCCGGCGCCTTGGATACTGCGCGCCGGGAGGTGGCGAGGCTGGCCGATATCCAGGCCGCGCTCAAGGGCCAGAAGGGGTTCGACTGGTCGACGCAGGTCGAAATACAGCGGCGCGCCGCGGCGGGCTGGCTGGCGCGTGCGGAGAACAAAGACGCCGAGGCGCTGGCGCTCATGCGATCGGCGGCCGCCCTCGAGGACTCGACCGACAAGCATCCCGTCACCCCCGGTTCGATCTTGCCGGCGCGCGAGCAGCTCGCCGATCTGCTGTCCGAGCTGGGCCAGCCGGCCGCGGCTCTCGCCGAGTACGAGGCGTCGCTCCGTTCGGCGCCGGCGCGCCTCAACAGCTATGACGGCGCCGCGCAGGCGGCCGAGCGCGCAGGGAAGAAGCAAGAGGCGAAGGCCTTCCGCGAGCGATTGGTGGGGCTGTGCGGTGGGTCGGTGCCCGATCGCCTCAGGTTGGCGAAGACGGCTGCGCAGTAGCGTCAGAGCTGACCCTGGTCACGGGCGGTGAGGCAAGCGCACGGTGAGGATCGTGCCCTCCGTGTCGTCGGAGCGAACGTCGACGGTCCCGCCATGACCGAGGACGATCTGCTTCACGATGAAGAGCCCGAGGCCGAGACCTTGATCCGCTGTCGCTGCCGGGCCGTCACCTCGCACGAAGCGCTCGAACAATCGAGGCACCGTCTCTGGAGGAATGAACGCGCCCTGGTTGTGCACGGCCAGCTCGACCTGGTCGCCGAGGTCCTTGAGCGCGGCCGTGATGGGCGTTCCCTCTCGGCCAAACTTGACGGCATTCGAGAGAAGATTGGAGACGAGCTGCAGCACGCGCTCGCGGTCCCACTCGCCCTGTACGTCGCCTTCTACTTCGAGCCGGAAGCGCCGGGTGGGGTGCAGCTGCTCCATCGAGTCGATGTTCTGCTTGCAGAGCTCGAACAGGTTGGTGGGCTCGCGCTGGATGGGGATGCCAGGCCCGCGTGCACGCGTGTAGTCGAGGAGATCGCGGATCTTCCGCTCGATGCGATGGCGAGCGGGAGGTTGTCTCCGCTGCGTGCAACGCCCGTGGAAGCACAATTCCACCCCGACTACCCCCGGAAAGCGCTGTCGCCCTGACAACGGCAAGCCCTAGCGGCCCCGCAGCTCACATCGACGATGTCCGAACGACGATCTTTCCACGCGCGTCGCCCGACTCCATGAGTCGGTGCGCTTCGACGATCTGATCGAAATTGAAAATGTGGGCGGGTGCGGTCCGGTAGGTTCCGCGTTCGGCACGCGCGACGAAATCGCTGAACGGGATCTGGGAGAGCGGAAGATCGGGGCCGCCAAAGACGAATGCGCTGGCGAAGAAGCTGAAGTGCACGCCACTCGGCAGCTGCGACAGGGGATCGAACGAGAATGCGCGCCGCCGCCCAGGAACCCCGCCATCGCCACCCGGCCCCGGTAGCGGGCCATCTTCAACGAGTCGAGCAGCGTGCTCGTGCCGATGATGTCGATGACACCATCGACGCCCGCAGGGACCCGACGGCGGACCTCGCGGGAGAGGTCCGCGCTCTCGATGAGCGGCTCGGCGCCGAGCTCTTCCAGGATGCGGGTCTTGTCGCGTGACCGCGTCGTCGCCAGGACCCGCGCGTCGAGGTCGCGCGCGATGTTGATCGCCGCCTGGCCGAGCGCGGACGTACCGCCCCGGATGACGATCGTCTGGCCCGATGCGGTTTCCAGGTTGTGTCGCAGGAACGTCCACGCGGTCGCGTACGATTCGGGGATGGCGGCAAGGTCCGTCCACTCCATCGAAGACTCGAAAGGAACGACGTTCGATTCGGGCACCCTCACGTACTCGGCGTAGCTGCCGTCGATCGTGCGGCCCATGCCGCCCATCAACGCGAAGACGCGCTCCCGACTCCGCAGCTTGCTCGAGCCCGGGTCGTGCACCTCTCCGACGCACTCGATGCCGGACACCTTGGCCACCTCTCCCCAGACCCCTTTGCGGAAGTAGGCTTCCGCGTGATTCAGCCCGAAGGCACGCACGCGCACGACCACGGTCCCCGGCGTCGCCTCTGGGATGGGGAGCCGTTCTTCGCGCAGCACCTCCGGCTCCCCAAATCTGGTGATGACGATCGCCCTCATCTCCCTCATGGCTTTGCCCCTGCTGTGCAATGGTTATGAACGGAAGAGCTCGAGTCGTTGCGAGTCGACGAGCTCGCGCAAGGCCTTCACCATCGAGCCCGGCGCGAGCCAGGTCGATGGACCACGCATCACTTCCGCAACATGCATCAGGCTCGTGACCTCGTCGGTCGCTCGATTCAATTCGGCATTCGTCGGCCCTGTCAGCTGCCTCGAGAGGAACAGGTCGTCGGCAGCGAGCAATCCTCGCTCGACCGCACACTCAACCTGCCCTGCACAGCGACACGGATTCGCCTCGTCGAATACGCCGCACCAGCCGCGAAGGAAATCGTGGAGGCGAACCCGCGCGCGGGAGAGACGCTTGCGGTAGGTAGCGGGATCGATCTCGAGCACCTCGGCGGCTTCCTCGCCGGAGAGGTTGAAGATATCGCCCAGCACGTAGGCGATGCGCAGCTCCCGATCGAGGCTGAGCAGCATCGCCTGCGTGCATCGGAGGCGCACTTCGCGCGCGAGAGCTTGCTCTTCCGGGTCGGGCCGCTAGGAAACCTCGCGGAGTCCCGTCCGCAGCCGTTCGTCCAACGTCTCGAACGTGATCGTTTCCCGGCGCCCTCGTCGAACTCGCGCCAGGTGGTTCGCCGCAATCCGCCACACCCACGTCCTGAACGCGCTCTCGCCGCGGAACGATCCGAGATGCGTGAGGACGACGACGAGGATCTCCTGTGCGGCGTCCTCCGCGTCGGCGGGGTGACCCAGCATGCGAAGCGCAAGCCCGTAGACGTCGTCTTGAACCGCCTCGAGGATCGCGTGGGCCGCGACCTTGTCCCCCTTCGCCGCGGCTCGCGCGCGTTCGGCGAGGTCGATGGTGCGTTCGTGGCTCATCGTGGAATTTAGAGGCAGGCGACGTCGATTCTGTGACCGCGACGACGCAGGCGCCAGTCGAACCCGAGTTCATCCATGAAGCGGCGCTGGCGCTGCGCATTCACGCGGGCGACAAGTCAGAAGCGAGGGAGGAGCCTCAGCGTTGTGCGCGGTCCGTGCGGCCCGCGAGTTTCCTGCGGCCGGACAACTCCGCGAGCAGTCTCTGCGCCGCCGAGGTGAAACGTTCCGGATCGCCGTACGAGCGCGCGACCAGCATGGCTCCCTCGAGCGATCCGAGCAGAAGGCGCGCGGAGTCGAGCGGCGGACCGCGGAAGCGGAGCGCGCCCTGCTTGCGGCCCTCATCGAAGATTCGGGCGAGCCACGACTCGTTCAGATCGAAGAACTCCTTCACCCCGGAGCGCATCGCCGCGGGCAGCGTGGTGTAGTCCGCGGCCAGCATGCCGCACAGGCACATCCGGTGCTGGCGGAGCACGTCGGCGTAGAGCCCGGCGTAGCGGCGTAGCTTCTCGCGCGCGTCGACGGCGGACTGGTCGATCTCCTCGAGCGCGCGCCCGAACTCCGCGCCGTACCGGGTGATGAGAGCGGACCCCAGTGCGGCCTTGGTGGCGAAATGGTAGTGCAGGCTGGCCTTGGTGATGCCCAGCTCGGCGGCGATGTCGGCGTAGCTGAACCCGTTGAAGCCCTGGGTCTGCACCAGGCGCTCCGCCACGTCGAGGATGCGCTGCGCGGTGTCCATGCCGATTCCCTACCCGACTTACCTACTGGTTGACAAGTAACCTACTAGTTGGTAGGGGGAAGGCGCAGTTCGAGGCAAGGGGGTCATACATGGGCAAGAGCAGCGAGCATCGGGCTTTCACCCGCCCGGACGAAACGCGCGAGTTTCCCAACGGCGAGGCGGAGATCCTCAACATCGGCGGCGGCGCCGTGGGCCGGCTGAGCTTCCAGCCCGGTTGGCGCTGGTCGAGGGACGTCCAGCCTCTGGCCAAGACGAAGAGCTGCGAGGCGCCGCACTTCCAGTACCACGTCTCCGGCAGGCTCGCGATCCTCATGGACGACGGCAAGGAGTTCATCGCCGGGCCGGGCGACGTGACTGCGCTGCCCAGCGGCCACGACGCCTGGGTGGTGGGCGACGAGCCGGTGGTGGTCGTCGACTGGTGCGGCGCCAGCGACTACGGCAAGCGCGCGTGACCCGAAGGGAGGACAAGGCAATGGACCTCAAGTCGTTGAACCTCGGTCGAGGCAAGTGGGTCGTGGCGAACTGCGGGAAGTTTCCCAGCGAGAAGAACTGCCGGCTGGTGATCATGGCGCCGGACTCCCAGCGCGGGGACCTCGTCGACGCGGCCGCGACCCACGCGGCCGCGCGTCACGGGCACCAGAACACCCCGCAATTGCGCAAAGAGCTCGACTCGTTCCTCGACGTCGTCGAGATCTGAGCTCCGCGGGCGCGGCACCAGCCCAGAAGCAGCGCCCCTCGCTGACGCTTAGCAGGGCGATAGTTCGACCTCGACGCTGGCCGCGTTATCAGCGGATCGATTTGCCGTAGACTCGAGTGCGTGAAGCTCGATTGGGAAGAGGCGCGGGCCCTGCGGCTCGGACGCCACCAGCTGCATCGGCGCGCGCCGCGCGGCAGCGAACTGCGCATCGCCGGTGGGATCTGCGGGCTGCACGCCCAGCTCCTCTCCAGCGCCGCCCTCTCGCTCTGGGCGCGGGTCGAGGGCACGAGCCTGGAGGGGTTCCAGCGCGCGCTCTGGCGCGAGCGCACGCTGGTCAAGATCTGGGCGATGCGCGGGACGCTGCACCTCTTGCCCGCGCGCGATCTCCCCGTCTACCTGGGCGCGCTCGGCACCTACAGGCATTACCTCACCCAGCGCTGGGTCAAGTACTTCGGCGTCACGCGCAAGGAGATCGAACTGGTGATCGAGACGGTGGGCGAGGTGCTGAGCGGCCGCGCGCTCACCCGCGACCAGCTCGCCGACGCGGTCGTCGAGCGCACCGGCTCGAAGAAGCTCGGCGTGATCCTCCGGCAGGGCTGGGGCGTCCTGCTCAAGCCTGCCGCGTTCCGCGGCCAGCTCTGCTTCGCCGAAGGCGAGGGGGCGCGGGTGCGCTTCACCCATCCCGGCCCGGTGCGGCAGCTCGAGCCGCCGAAAGCGCTCGCCGAGCTGGCCCGCCGCTACCTCGGGGCCTACGGGCCGGCGACGCGCGACGACTTCGCGCTCTGGTGGCGCGGCACCACACGCGCGCAGTCGCAGCGGCTGATCGAATCGCTCGAGGTCACGCCCGTGGATCTCGAGGGGGCGCGCGCGTACCTCCTCGCTGGCGCAGCGCGGCCCGCGGCGGAGGCGCGCTCGGTGCGGCTCCTGCCCGCATTCGATCCCTACGTAGTCGGTGCGCCGCGCTCGGGCGGCCTCTTCCCGGCGGCGCACAAAGCTCGCATCTTCCGGCCGCAGGGTTGGATCTCGCCGGTGCTCCTGGTCGACGGCCACGTGGAGGGTGTCTGGCGGCACGAGCGGAAGAACGGCCGCCTCGAGGTGCTGATCGAGCGGTTCGCCCGCCAGCCGCCCAGGGTGCGCGCTGGAGCGGCCGAGGAGGCGGAGCGGCTCGCAGTCTTTCTCGGCGCCCGGCTCGACAAGCTGGCGTGGCGCTGAAGCACGGCGAGCAGATGAAGCTCGTCACTTCTCCAACAGCGCTGGCGGTCTCGAGCGACGAGGCGTAGCCGAGCCGGATGAGGCTGGCACGCGAGCACCACCGCCGCAGAGAAACAAAATTTCTGGCATGTCGATCCGACCTTGCCTCGTTCGTCGCATGATTGGACCCCGAGGAGGAGCCATGAAATTCCTGACGTTCATTCGCCATTCCGAGTCGTATCGCGAGTCCCCGCCGCCGCCCGCTTTGATGGATGCGATGGGCAAGTTCGTGGAGAAATCGCTCAAGAAGGGCACCCTCGTTGACACGGGCGGTCTGCTGCCGAGCAAGGATGGCGTCCGCGTGCGGCTCGCCAACGGCAAAATCACCGTGACCGACGGTCCGTTCTCCGAGACCAAGGAGGTCATCGGAGGCTGGGCAATCCTGAAAACGGACTCGAAGGCTGAAGCGATTGAGATCGCCACCGAGTTCATGGAGTTGCACCGAAAGTACTGGCCCGGCTTCCAAGGCGAGTCCGAGCTGCGGCCGATGTTCGACCCCGGCATGGGCCCGTAACACCGGGGTTCGCCAGGCGGTCGCTTTAGCGGCGACCGCCGTGGCTTCAGCACTCGCGGCTCGCCGCTCTGGGGTTTCAGAGTTTCGAGCCGCCGTCGACCCGGACCGTGTCGCCGGTGATCCAGCGGGCCTCGTCGGAGGCGAGGAAGGCGACGACTCCGCCGATGTCGTCCGGCTGGGCGACACGCTTCAGGGCTTGCATGCCCAGAGTGAGGTTGCGGCCCGACTCGGTCTTGGCAAAGTTGGACATATCTGTTTCGACGACGCCGGGTGCGACGGCGTTGACGCGGATGCCGCGCTCGCCGAGTGCCGACGCGAAGTGCGTCACCAGCGTAGCGACGGCGCCCTTGGTGGCCCCATAAGCCGAGAGTGTGGCGACGGAAGCGCGTGCGGCAAGCGAGGAGACGAACACGATGCTGCTGCCCTTGCACATGGCGGGCAGCAGCTGCTGCACCAGGAAGTAGGGCGCGCGGACATTGACGGCGAAGAGGGCGTCGAAGTCCTCGACCGTGGTGTCCTCGATGCTTGCCGCCTTCGCGATGCCGGCATTGGCCACCAGGATGTCCAGGCGAGACCCGACGATGCCGTGAACCAGCTTGGCCAGCGCGTGCGGGCCGTTCGGCGCTCGCAGATCCGCGGCCACTCCTTCGGCTCGGCCGCCGGCCTGGCGAATCTCCGCGACGACCGCCTCAGCCTCCTTCCCGCGACTGGAATAGTG
>MNFJ01000094.1 GCA_001918155.1 Deltaproteobacteria bacterium 13_1_40CM_4_68_19 | reverse complement strand
ACGGCGCATTCGCGGACGGTTCGAGCTGGGACAAGGTGATCCCCTTGCTCCAGGCCAAGGGTCTGAAGGTCGTCGCGGTCCAGAATCCGCTGACCTCGCTAGGGGACGACGTGGCGTCAGCCAGACGCGTCATCGACGCCCAGACCGGGCCGGTCATCCTGGTCGGCCACTCCTGGGCCGGCACGGTGATCACGGAAGCGGGCGTCCACGAGAGGGTCGCGGCGCTGGTCTATGTGGCTGCGTTCGCGCCGGACGTGGGCGAGTCGACGGTCGACCTCGGCAAGGACCTTCCGCCTCCTCCAGGATCGGCCAGCATCCACCCCGACGCCGCGGGATTCCTGTACTTGACGCCCCAGGGCGTCGCCAAGGACTTTGCCCCGGATCTGCCCGCGGCGCAGACGCGGGTGATGGCCGCGACCCAGGGGCCCATCTTCGCCAAGGCCTTCGGGGAGAAGGTGACGAACGCCGCCTGGAAGAACAGGCCGTCCTGGTTCATCGTGGCGGAGAAGGACCGGATGATCCAGCCAGCCCTCGAGCGCGCGATGGCGAAGAAGATCAATGCGTCCACCACCGTGCTGCCGACGAGCCACGTGCCCATGCAGTCGCGTCCCAAGGATGTCGCCGCCGTCATCCTGGCCGCGGCCGGCAAGATCGACCAGCTCTGAGGCCGACCGCGCAGCTGCCGGCACGGGTTCGCGCTCAAGCGTAGTCGCTGTGCCGCCTTCGGCGGCCGCGACTAGCGGGCCGTCGATGTCAATGCCGGCGCCAGTTCCGTTGACACCGCTGACACCGATGCGGTGCAAAGGCCGCGCCCCTCCAGCGACCCGATACCAAGGTATCGTGGACTTCCTCGATCCCGTCATCCATGCTGGCTGCGACTCCTGGCCGTCACATGGCGCGAATGGAGTGATCCATGCGCGCCTTCCCTGGCGGACCTGGTGCGCATGGCTGGCATCCTCAAGCTCCCGGTCACCCCGAAGTAGGGGCCTCGGGATACGAAGGTATAGGGACACCAAAGTACTAGAGACTTGCGTCGCGCTGCGTGCTGCAATCCGGCATCATGATGACGAACGCCGTGCACCTGGCAGTGCCCGAGGCGTCTGGAAATCGGGCCGAGCTGCTCGCTGCAGGAATCGACGGCATCACCCCGCGAAGCCAGACCGAAGATCGCTTCCTCGCGACGCAGCTCGAATTGAGGCGGCAGAACGAGCGCCTTCGGCTTCTCCTCGACCTCAATGAAGCGGTGGCAGCGAATCTCCCGCTGCCGGAGATGATCCGCGCAATCGCGGGCCGCCTCTGCGCGATCTTGCGCTGTGACGCGGTGGCCGTGTTCCTGTCCGACGACGAGGCGCGGCGCCTGCGGCTCTGCGCCCAGGCCCATCCCGACGGCAAGGAACCGGACAGCGACGAGGAACTCCATCCCGTGGGACGAGGACTTCTCGGCACCGTCTTGCGTTCCTGCACGCCTTGGGTCGGCAACCCGGCCCGCATGCGCGAGCAGGCCGAGAGAGAGTCGGTCTTCGAGCGACTGCGCAGCGCGTGTGTCTTTCCTCTCGCCGTTCGAGATCGCGCGGTCGGCGTACTCGCGCTCGGCCGGCATGAGCGAGCTGTGCCGGTACCCCTGGCCGGGCAACATCCGGGAGCTCCAGAACGTGATTGAGCGCGCGGTGATCCTCTCGCGCGGCCCCGTCCTCGAAATCGACACCCCAGACCTGAAGCCTCACGAAGCGCCAAGGCGCACGACTGACGCCAAAGTCCAGCCCTTGCCGCTGAAGAACGTCCGGGACGCGCTGCAACAGGCACAACGGGACGAGATCCTCCTCGCCCTGCGGGAAGCGGGTGGGCGCGTGGGAGGCCTCGAAGGCGCCGCGGCGAGACTCGGTCTCAAGCGGACGACGCTCATCGCCCGCATGAAGAAGCTCGGCATCGAGTCTCGACCTCGTTCCGCCGCGTAAGTCGCGGCCGGCTCGCCTTCATGCTCGCGGTAGCGAGCCGGATCCCCCGTGCGCCAGTGCCCCCGCCTCTGCACGGAACCCCTTCACGGTCGCCCGACCCAGCCAGACGAACAGCGCCAGCACGAGGAGCTGGGTGAGCAGGAATGGCGGCTCTTTCTGGGTCGGTGCGGCAGCCATCAGGGCCGGGAGCCTGAGGAAGAGCTGCGCGATCAAGACGAAGACGTTCAGGTAAAGCGCGAGCACGGCGCCGATCACGTAGATTCCGCGCCAGGCTCCAGAGAGCTGCTTGACGTAGCGCGCGACGATCGTGATCGGCAGGATGACGAGCGAGATGATCGCGACGCCATGCGACGGCAGGAAAGTCTCGAAGGGGAACCCGAACCCGGTCACACTCGTCGCGATCGTCGTCACCAGGAAGACGCCGGTCCAGCCGTCGAGGCGCTTCCCCGCGGCGAGGCCTCCCGCGACGACGAATCCGGCGAAGATCCCGACGAGACTCAAGAGAACGTGGAACAACGTGAACGTGGTGATGCCGGAGGTCATGGGCGTGTCCTTTCGGAGGAAGAGTTGGCCGCGTCCACTATCGCATTGCACCTGCGGTGCCAACGCACGACGTGCACTCGGGCTGGCGCAGCCGACGTCATAGCTGTCGAAGATCCGGCAGCCACCGCGGCTTCCTGAAGCAGCGCGCGCCGAGCCCGAATCCCGGCGTTGAGGTTGTCATCGTATGGACGTAATATAAGGTCCATACGGCGAGCCGGCATTTCGCTGAAGTGAGCCCACAAACCGGTGCGAGGAGAGCGCAGATGAACGCCAAGGTCGAACGGAAGGAACGGTCGCACGAATCGATCCTGCAGTCCGCCGCGCGGCTGGTCCGTGAAAAGGGGATCTCGGGCGCCGCCGTGGCGGACGTGATGAAGGGCGCTGCGCTCACGGTCGGCGGCTTCTACGCGCACTTCTCCTCCAAGGACGAACTGGTGGACGAAACGATCCGACGCACCGGCGCCACGCTGCGCGAGCGCCTCTTCGAGCGCCTCGACGCGAAGGCCGAGGCCGATCGGGCCGAAGCCATCCTCAAGCGATACCTCTCGCCCGACCACCGCGACGGCGGCGCGCCCGACTGCCCCTTTCCGGCGGTGATCGGAGAGGTCGGCACGACGGCGCCGCAGCACCGCGCCGTCATCGGACACCAGGTGACGGCCCTGGTCGACGGCCTCGCGCAACGCCTGCCGGCGACGGCGATCGTCCCGCGCCGGACGCTCGCGATCGGGCTCGTCGCGCTGATGTACGGCGGGCTCAGCCTGGCCCGCGCTGTGAAGGGAACCGAGCTGTCCGACGAGGTGCTCCGCGCTTGCCGCGCGCTGGGCGCGGCCGCCGCGCGGGGCGGAAAGGGAGAACGGTCATGACGACGAGCTACGTCATCGATGCGGTGCGCACTCCTCGCGGACGCGGAAAGCCGGGAAAGGGCGCGCTCTCCGGGATCCATCCACAGGAGCTGTTCGGGCAGCTGCTGGTGGCGCTCGCCCGCCGCAATGGCTTCGACCCTGCGCGCGTGGACGACGTGATCGCGGGGTGCGTCTCGCAGGTGGACGAGCAGGGCGCGAACCTGGCTCGCAACGCGGTGCTCAGCGCGGGCTGGCCGATCGAGGTGAGCGCGACCACGCTCAACCGGTTCTGCGGCTCAGGCCTGCAGGCGGTCAATTTCGCGGCGATGGGCGCCGCCTCCGGCACGCTCGACCTGGTGGTCGCGGGCGGCGTGGAGAGCATGTCGCGCGTCCCGATGGGTTCGGACGGCGCCGGCGAGGACGGCGGCAACACTCGCCTTCGCGAGCGCTTCTTCCAGGTCCCGCAAGGGATCAGCGCCGACCTCATCGCCACGCTGGAGAACTTTTCCCGAGAGGAAGTAGACGAGATCGCGTTCCGCTCGCAGCGGCGCGCCGCCCGCGCGGTGGAGGAGCGACGCTTTGCCGGGTCGCTCGTACCCGTTGCCGATCCCATCACCGGCAAGCTCGTCCTGGAGCGCGACGAGCTCCTCCGCCCTGACACGACGCGCGAAGGACTCGCCGGGCTCGCGCCCGCATTCGTCGCTCTCGGTGGGACGGCGGCCGGACCGAACGGCGAGACGCTCGATCAGATCGCCGTCGCCGCCTACCCGCAGGCAAGGCAGATCCGTCACGTCCACACCGCCGGCAACTCGAGCGGGATCGCGGACGGCGCCGGCGCGGTGCTCATCGCGTCGGAGCGGTATGTCCGCGAGACCGGCGCGCTTCCCCGGGCGCGCATCCGCGCCATGGCCACGTTGGGCAGCGAGCCCGTCATCATGCTCACGGCTCCGGCGCCGGTGAGCGAGAAGGCATTGCGTCTCGCCGGAATGAGCGCGCGCGACATCGACCTCTGGGAGATCAACGAAGCGTTCGCCGCGGTGGTGCTGCAGACGATGCGCAAGCTCGATCTCGATCCCGAGCGCGTCAACGTGAATGGCGGGGCGATCGCGCTCGGCCACCCGCTCGGCGCCACGGGTGCCATGCTCCTCGGCACCGCCCTCGAGGAGCTCGAGCGCCGCGACAAACAGACCGCCCTGATCGCGTTGTGCACCGCCGGTGGCCAAGGAATCGCAACCATCCTGGAGAGGGTGTCGTGAGCGGCTCGACGGCAGTCTCGATGGCTCCACCGGCGCAACTTCCAATGACGCGCCGCAAGCGGACTCCATTCCTCATCGCCGGTCTGAGCGCCGCGGCGGTGCTGGTTTCAGGCGCCTGGTACCTGCTTCATCTCGGTCGCGAATCGACCGACGACGCCCAGGTGGAAGGACGCGTGATGAGCGTTTCGCCCCGCGTTGCAGGGCAAGTGCTCCGCGTGCGCGTCGAGGACAACCAGGTCGTCGACGCGGGCGAGGTCCTGGTGGAGCTCGACCCGGCCGACTATGCGGCGAAGCTCGATGCCGCTCGCGCGGATCTGGCGGCGGCGCGAGCGGCAGCCGACGGCGCCCGCTCGACGCTCACGCTCACGGAGAAGGCGGCGCCGGCAAACCTCGTCCAGGCCCGGGGCGGTCTCATCGCCGCGACCTTCTCGCTCACCTCGGCTGAGGCGGAGATCGAGCAGGCGAGGGCAGACCTCGCCGCCGCCGACTCGCGTCAATCGCTGGCGGAGATCAACCTGAAGCGGACGCGTGCGCTGGTCGAGTCGAACGTGACGCCCGCGGCGGATCTGGACCAGAGGCAGAGCGAGTTCGACGCCGCGAGCGCGCAATACCAGAGGGAGCGGGCCCGTCTGGCCGCGGCGCTGGCCGGCCGCGCCGGATCCGGCGGTGGCGTCGTGCTCGCCAAGGGGCGGCTGAGCGCCGCCCAGACGGCTGCGGAGCAGGTCGCCTCGGCGCGCGCCGCGCTCGCCCTCGCGGAGGCGAAAACGCTGCAAGCGGAGGCGGCCCTCAAGCTGGCGGAGCTGAACCTCTCCTATACGACCGTGCGCGCGCCCCACAGAGGAGTCATCTCGCGGCGCACCGTCGAGCAGGGCCAGAGCGTCGGCCCCGAGCGTCCACTGCTCGCCATCGTGCCGCTCGACGACGTCTGGGTCGTCGCCAACTTCAAGGAAGACCAACTCGCCGGGATGAGCGCGGGCCAGAGCACAACGGTCCGCCTGGACACCTACGGCAGGCGCAAGTTTCGCGGCCACGTCGAGAGCATCGCAGGTGCGACCGGCGCGCGCTTCGCCCTGTTGCCACCCGACAATGCGACGGGAAATTTCGTCAAGGTGGTGCAGCGCATCCCGGTGCTCATCCGCCTGGATGGCTCCGCCGGAGTCGAGCTGCGCCCCGGCATGAGCGCGGACGTCACCGTCCGGACGAAGGACTGATGAGCGCGGAGGCCGCCATCCTTCGCGGCAGCAAGCCGCTCATCAGCGCGGGCGCGATGCTCGCGGGTCTGATGGCGTTCCTGGACATCTCCATCGTCAACGTCGCGCTGAACGACATCCGCGCCAACTTCGGGACCCCGCTCGACCAGATCGCCTGGGTCTCGACCAACAACTTCCTCTTGCTGGCCTTCGCGTTTCTCGCCGTAAGCTGGGTGATCGTCCTCATGCGCCGGCCGCAGCGGGCAGGGGCCGTCGACGTCAGCGCCCACTGACTCCGGTCGCCATCTCGAACAGGCGCTGGTAATAATGGACTTCGGAACCGCGACCGTCGCACGCTGAGGGAGGAGATCCGGTGCAGTTGAAAGGGAGGAGCTTCTTCCGCCTCTCCCCCTCCCGACTGGCGGGCGAGTACTTCGCGCTGTGCGTGCTCGTGCTCGCCTTGTTCGCCCTGATCGTGGGCCGCGAAAGCGCCCGGTTCCGGTCGCTGGTGGATCTGTTCTGGTATGGGATCGCCGGCGCAACAGTCATCGCCCTGGCCATCGGTGCGTTGGTGGGCTGGATGATCCACCGGCAGAACGCGCAACTGGCGGACGAGATCAGCGTGCGCCAGCGGGCGGAACAGGCGCTCCATCGCGCCCAGGAGGGGCTGGAGGCGGTGGTCGCGGAGCGGACGGCGCAATTGGCGGAGGCTTTCCACGAAGTCGAGAGCCAGAAGCGGCTGCGCCACGGCGCCGCACCTGGGCTTCCCTTTGCTTTCATCCGGGCGATCGACGGAAGCCCTGCGTATCCCGACGGCGGTCCCTGCGGCATGGCGGTCTCCCAGAACGAGCAAGTGATCGCCGCCGATCTCGAGTCGGACTCCCGGTGGGACATCGAGCCCGCGCAGAGCACGGCTCATTCGCCTACAAATGTCGCAGCACCTGCCGAGGTCGCCGGGGCGACTTGAGCGGGCGAGCTCCAATGGGCAATTTCCTGGATCATGCAGTGGCACCGCTCGCGCTGATCGTCGGGCTGTGGGCGAGCGCGGCGGATGCGGTTCCTGCCAGCGAGACGCGCGTCGAGGTCGTCACGCCCGGACCCGGGTACGGTGCCGGCTGGTTCCGAAGGTTGCTGCTCGGCGAACAGTGGCGAGACCTATGGACGACGCCCGTGGAAGTGCCCGTGCTCGACCTGCAAGGTTTCGATGGAGGGCTCCGTCCGCAGCGCCGCGGCGGAGGCCTGCAGACGAGGAATCTCCGGCTGAAGAGCGGCAACGGCCACGCCTGGGTCTTTCGCTCGGTCGACAAGGACGTGTCGGGCCTGCTGGACCCCGATACGCGAGCGTCCATCTTCGGCGACATCCTCCAGGACCTGACCAGCACCATCCATCCCGGAGCGGCGCTCGTGGTGCCTCCGTTCCTCGATGCGACCGGCGTCGTGCATGCGCATCCACAGTTGGCGGTGATGCCGGACGACCCGGAGCTGGGTGAGTTCCGCGCGATGTTCGTCGGTATGCTTGGTCTCCTGGAGGAGCGGGACGAGGGCAGCGAGGTCGGCGTCGACAAGCTGAAGGACACGCTGAGCGTCTTCGTGCGGCTGGAGACGCGCTCGAAGGATGAGGTCGACTCACGCAATTACCTGCGCGCCCGCCTCATCGACGTGCTCGTCGGAGACTGGGATCGGCACCTCGACCAATGGCGCTGGGCGAGGTTCGACCAGGACGGCCGGACCGTCTGGCGGCCGATCCCGCGAGACCGCGACCAGGCGTTCAGCCGATTCGGCGGCATCATCCCGAGCGTCGCCGAGTACTACACCAAGCAGCTCGCGGGCTTCGGCGAGAGCTATCCCCCCATGGACAAGCTGACGTTCTCCGGCCGCTTCACCGACCGGCGATTTCTCGTCTGGCTCGACCGCGGGACGTGGGAGTCGGAAACGGCCGATCTAGTCGGCAAGATCACGGACGAGGTGATCTCGAATGCGGTTCGCCAGCTGCCGTCCGCGATGTATGCCAAAGGAGGGGCAGAGCTCGAGCGGCTGCTGCGTGCGAGGCGGGACGGGCTCGTAGCGGCGTCGCGCGACTACTACCGGCTTCTCGCTTCAGAGGTCGACCTGCGCGCGGCCGAGGGTGAGACGATCCGCGTGCGCCGGCAGCCGCAGGGGTCCGTCGAGGTCAGCACCCCGCGCTTCCGGCGCGTCTTCGTCTCGGAGGAGACTTCGGAGCTGCGCGTGTACACTCCCCGCGGCGGCCGCGTCGTCGACGAAGGCTCGGACGGCGGCATCCGCGTCCGCATCGTTCCTCCGGACCCGCGCGAGCCCGAACCGGTTCGCGCGCGATACGAGCCCGTCCGCGACTGGGGACGGGATCTGCTCTTCTTCCCTGTCTTCTCCTACGACTCGACGCGAGGCCTGTTCCCCGGCGTCCGCGCCGAGCTGACGAGCTACGGCTTCGAGCTTCATCCTTACGCGTCGCGGATGGACTTTGCCGCCGCCTGGGCGACGGCCGTGAGCCGCCCACGGCTTCAATACACCACCGAGTTCCGCACGCGTTCGCCGCTGAGCGTCCTGGTTTCGCTCTGGTACTCGGGCGTCGAGGTCTTGAACTTCTACGGGTTCGGGAACGACACGCAGCGGATCGACGCGGAGCAATCGGCCGGACACTACGACGTGCGGCAGGAGCACCTGGCCGCGTTTCCCGCCCTGCAGTTGAACGTGACCGGACCCCTTCGCGCGTACGCCGGCTTTCCCATCAAGCACGTCTCCGCCATCCAGAACAGCGGGAGCGTGGCGGGCAGCGAGTACGGATCGGCCGGAATGACACAGGGGAGTGGCGAGGTGGGCCTCCTGCTCGATACCAGGACCGGCGCGCTCACCTCGCAGCGAGGTTTCCGCTTCCGCCTCGCCGGACGGCATACGCCGGCCATCTTCAGCAACCCGCACGCGTTCAGCAAGCTCCACGCCTCCGCGTCCGCGTCGGTCGGCGGGCGCCTGATCACGGACGTGTTCCTGGACCTCCACCTCGCCGCGGAGAAGAACTGGGGGACGTATCCGTTCTTCGACGCAGCGTTTCTCGGCGGCGCTGCCCTGCCGGTCCCGCTCGCCCTCACCGGCATGGGCGGCATTCCGCTGCTGGGATTCGACGCGAACCGGTACGCGGGGGACGCCGCCGTCGGGGGAAACGCCGAGCTGCGGATCGCCATCGGGAGGTTCCTCGCCCTGCTGCCGTTCCGGTACGGAATCTCCGGCGTCGCTGACGTCGGCCGCGTCTTTCGCGCCCATATACCCTCATCCACCTGGCACAACGGCGCCGGGGGAGGGCTGTGGCTCGCCGTCTTCGCCGCGGGGCCCGGTCTGGTGCTAGCGACCTCCGTCAATGCGATGATCGTCCGTTCCGACGAGCGGACGGCGTTCTACGTGTCCACGGGGTTCGGGCTCTGAGGGGGAGCGCTTGAGCAAGCACGACCCACCGATCGTCCGCCTCGCCGCGCAGCACGTGTTCGAGATCTTCCAGGGCGCTGGCGCCGATACCCCCCCTGGTGTTCCACAATTTCGCCCGCACCCGCGAGCTCGTCGCGTCCTGCCGGGACATCGCCAAGGGATCCAAGCTGGAGGACGGAGACCTGACGGTCGTCCTCCTCGCCGCCTGGTTCCACGACGCGGGTTATGCCGCCGCGCGTGACGGCGATCGGCCCAAGAGCGCCGAGCTCGCGCGATCGTTTCTCGCCTCGCAAAAGCAGCCGCAGGGCCTCGCGGACGCCGTCGCGAGGTGCATCGAAGCCTCGGACGACGGAGCGGCGGGCAACCTCGTCAATGACGTCTTGTACGACGCGCTGCTCGTGCCGACGGCGACCAAGGGCTATCTCTCCGAAATGGAGCAGGTCCGGCTGGAGCGGGAGCGACGCAACGGGGAGCCGAAGACGGACGTCGAGTGGACACAGACGTGCATCGCGTTCCTCGAGAGCCATCCGTTCAGGACGCGATATGCGCAGCTCGAGTATCACGAGCGCCGCGCGACGAACCTGGTCGCGCTGCACAAGCTGCTCCGCAAGCAGATCGAAGAAGCCGCGAGGCAGGTCGCGGAGCAGACCAAGGCGTCGAAGGGCCTGAGCAGGACCGTCGAAGACATCTTCGACTCGCTCACCCGGAACGGGATGCGTGCCTTCGCCATCGCCGAGCGCCGTACCGCCACCATGATCCAAGTCAACGGGATCATGATCTCGCTGATCGTCGCGCTCCTGCCCCGGCACGTCGAAACGCACCGCGAGTTGATAGCCCCGACGCTTCTGCTGCTGGCCGTCAACGTGAGCACGATCCTGGTCTCGATCTATTCGATGCGCGTCGGCCGGAAGGGAATGCAGCGGGTCTGGGGCGCTGACGCGCCAGTCTACGAGCGCAATCTCCTCTCCTTGTTCAACCAGACGCCGCTTTCGCTCGACGACTTCATCGTGGGCATGAACCGTCTTGCCGCCGATCCAGCCGCCCTCAAGCAGGCATTGCTGGAAGAGCTCTATTTCCAGCGCCAGTTGATGCTGATGAGAAGGAAGATGCTGGTCATCTCTTACGACGTCTTCATCATCGGGCTGGCGATCGCCCTGCTGGCGTTCGGAGTCGCCCTTTTCCGACGGTGAGCACGGTCGGAGAATCCGCCTCGCGTCGGTCCCGGGCGGCTGTTACGCTTCCTAATCGAGCGCGGCGCGACCCGCCCGCAGGGAGATCCGGCGCCCGTCGTCCGGAACGGGGTTTTCATGAACAGGAAACAGACCGGTTTCAACCTCGCTTACGTTTTCGTCGCCGTCATGGGCGTTCTCATCCTGCAAACCGTGTGGAGCCGCCAGCAGGCCGTCGCGACCATTCCCTACAGCGACTTCCAGAAGCTGGTTCGGGAAGACAAGATCGCGAACGTCATCGTCGGGCAGGACCAGCTCTCGGGCGAATTCAAGGAGCCGATCGCCGGAAAGAAGCGCTTCGTCGCCGTCCGCGTGGACGCCGACATCGCCAAAGAGCTCGACGAGCACGGGGTCGAGTACCGCGGGCAGTTCGAGTCGAACTTGACGGCGCTGCTCCTCTCGTGGGTCGTGCCCATCGCGCTCTTCTTCGGCCTCTGGATCTTCGTCGGCCGCCGCATGGCCAGGCAGCTCGGCGGCCCGGCCGGCGGGCTGATGGCCATCGGCAAGTCCAAGGCGAAGGTTTACGTGGAGACCGATACCAAGGTGACGTTCGCCGACGTGGCGGGAGTGGACGAGGCCAAGGCGGAGCTGCAGGAGGTGGTCTCCTTCCTCAGGGATCCGAAGCAGCATGGGCGGCTCGGCGCCCGCATGCCCAAGGGCGTCCTCCTGGTCGGACCTCCCGGCACGGGCAAGACGCTGCTTGCCAAGGCGGTCGCGGGCGAGGCGGGTGTGCCGTTCTTCTCCATCTCCGGGTCGGAGTTCGTGGAGATGTTCGTCGGTGTGGGCGCAGCGCGCGTGCGGGACCTGTTCGAGCAGGCCCGGGCCAAGGCCCCGTGCATCATCTTCATCGACGAGCTGGACGCGCTCGGCCGCGCCCGCGGCACGATGCCCGGCCTGGGAGGCCATGACGAGAAGGAGCAGACGCTGAACCAGCTCCTGGTGGAGATGGACGGGTTCGATCCTGCTTCGGGGATCGTCCTCATCGCGGCGACCAACCGGCCCGAGATCCTCGATCCGGCCCTGCTCAGGGCGGGCCGCTTCGATCGGCAGGTGTTGGTGGACCGGCCGGATCGGGTCGGACGCCAGCAGATCCTGAAGGTCCACACGCGCAAGGTCGTCCTCGCCACCGATGTGAAGCTCGAGGACGTCGCCGCGCTCACGCCCGGATTCACCGGCGCGGATCTCGCGAATCTCGTCAACGAGGCGGCGCTGGTCGCGACCCGCGGCGGCGCGGACCGGATCACCATGAACGATTTCAACGTGGCGATCGAGCGGATCGTCGCCGGTCTGGAGAAGAAGAACCGCCTCCTCAACCCGCGCGAGCGCGAGATCGTGGCACATCACGAGATGGGCCACGCTTTCGTCGCGGCCGCGCTGCCCGGCACCGACGCGGTGCACAAGATCTCCATCATTCCTCGCGGGATCGGCGCTCTCGGATACACCATCCAGCGCCCGACCGAGGACCGCTATCTCATGACGCGCGAAGAGCTGGAGAACAAGATGGCGGTCCTCCTCGGCGGACGCGCCGCGGAGCACGTGGTCTTCGGCCATCTCTCGACCGGCGCTGCCGACGACCTCGCCAAGGCGACCGACATCGCGCGGAGCATGGTGACACGGTTTGGTATGGGCGCGGCGCTCGGCCCCGTGACGTACGAGAGCGAGCCCACGACGCTCCTCGGGCAGGCGTACGGCTCGCAGCGGCTCTACGCAGAAGAGACGGCGCGCGAGATCGACGTCGCGGTGCGCGGCATCGTCGAGACGCAATTCCAGCGGGCGCAGGCGATCCTGCTGGCGAACCGTGCGCTGCTCGATGACGCGGCAGGGCTCCTGCTGGCGAACGAAACGCTCTCGGGCGTCCAACTCGACGACCTGCTGCGCCGTGTCGGCAGGGAAACAGGGCCGCGGCTCGCCGCTGCAGCGACCGCGTAGCGCGGCGCTCAGCGCGGAACCCGCTCGTCCCACTGCCGCCATCTTCGCCGCTCCCAGGCGATTTGCACGCTCGCGCTCGCCAGGAACGCCGCGACGCCCCTCGTCGGCGTGGCCTGCGTCCATTCCGGAGGGCAGCCGGGGTTTCTCCCATGGCCCCCGGGAGTCTACCGAATCAGGAGGTTCATCTTGTGGGTTGCAGGTCCCCCGACAGGACGAGTCCGATTCCGAGCAGCGGGAACGCCCCGCTCACCGTTTCGCCAGTCCGGAAGCGGTGCGCGACGTACCACTGCGCCACCAGCAGCAAATCGGCGCGCTTGACCATGCCCGGCTCGCTCTCGAAGAGCCGGTAGAGCGCGAACGGTCCCAGCTTGCTGATCGGCGTATTCGGGTTGTCCTTCGGCTCGCCCGGTGCATAGGCCCGGTCGGGATACCAGGCGAGCGTCAGCGTGTGGCGGAGGCCGACGGCGAGTTCCGGCCTCCAGGAATAAAGAAGGTCGGTCTCGTTCTGCGCCACCCAGCCGTCCTTGAAGACGGCGACGTCGAGAGCAGGGTCGTAGAGGACCGTATCGCCATTGTGCAGGTCCGCGAAGAAGCGCACTGCCCGGGTCGCGCTGCGCACCGCGAACGGACCAATCAGGCCTTGCAGTGTGGCGTTCAGGTTGAGTTGGTGTACGAAGAGCGAATATCCGCCGCCCGGTCCTTCTGCCGGCCCGGAGAGCACGCCGCTGCCATAGTTGGCGCGTGGCGACGGATAGGACTGCGCCTGCAGGAATCCGAAGTAATAGGACGCGGCGTATCCGATTCCGAGAGAGAGGTTGACCAGGGGCTGGATCTCGACGCCGACGCTTGGACGCACCATGCCGGGAGCAGTGATGAGCCCCGCGATCGCGCCAATCGTGATGCCGTCCGATCCGAGCGGCTGCCGGTACTGCGCGCGCAGGTCCAGCGCCAGCGCACGCGGATTCATCTGTGTGAACAGCGTGCCGGAATACTGAAGCGCCGATTGCGCCCGGCCGGCCGGCGCCAGCGAGAGCAGCAAGCAGGCGATCGACGCGCCTCGCAGTCTCTTAGCCGCCATAGGCCGTCTTTCCGCCGTCGATCGCCAACGCGGCGCCACTCAGGTACGGGTGCTCGTCGGACGCGAGCGCGAGCGCGAATGAGGCGATCTCCTCGGGAGTCGCCATCCGCCCCTGCGGAACGTGCGACTTACCCCAGATGCTGGCCATCACCCGCCAGGCCGCGTCGGGAACGTTCTTCGTGCCTGCCACTCCGCGGACCAGAGCGGTGTCGGTGGTCCCCGGCAAGAGCGCGTTCACGCGGATCCCTGCCTGGGCGTAGTCGAGCGCGGCGCACTGGACGAGGCCCACCAAGGCGCGCTTGCTGGCGGCATACGCGGCGCGGCCGGCTTCGGACGCGATGGCATTCGTTGAAGACGTCACCACGACGTTGCCACCGCCCGAGGCGATCAGGTGCGGGATCTCGTACTTGAGAGCCAGGAAGACGCCGCGCAAGTTGGTATTCAGGACCAGGTCCCACTCGTCGCGGCTGAAGAGGTGGAGCGGTTTCTCCAGGGTGATGCCGGCGTTGTTGAACGCGACGTTCAGCCGGCCATACGCCTTCACCACCTGCTCGACGAAGGCCTGGACTTCCTCTTCGACAAGTACGTCCGTGCGCACGTACGTGGCCTCGCCCCCGGCCGCCGCGATCTCCTGCTCCACCGCGCGACCGAGCTGTTCGCGCCGGCCGCAAAAGCCGACTTTGGCGCCCTCGGCGGCGAAGGCGAGCGCGGCGGCCCGGCCGATCCCGGAGGTGGCGCCCGTGACGATCACGACCTTGCCCTCGAACCGCCTCACGCCGATCCTTCGCGGTGCGACAGCAGGGCGCGCGCTGCCCAGCGCCACTCTCGCGCTCAATCCGACCAGGCCGCCTCCGAGACCGACCGCGGCGCCGAGGACCTTGCGCCGCCCGCGCTTGACTTGTTCGTCTGCCATGAACGCAGCCTAAGAGCCCAGCGCGCGCCGCTCCATGGAGCAGAGGTCATGGTCGTGGTCAGGGGGGAATGGTGACTCTGATGCCGACGTGTACAGCCTGAAGACATAGTCGCTAAGCCGCCTTCGGCGGCCGCGACTACATCAGACCGAGCTCGCGGGCGCGCAGCGCTGCTTGCGTCCGGTCGTGCACCTTCAACTTGGCGAAGATGTTGGTGACGTGGTTCTTGACCGTGCCTTCCGCAATTCGCAGCGCAACGGCGATCTCCTTGTTGCTCGCTCCGGCGCCGAGGGCGCGCACCACCGCGACCTCGCGCTCGGAAAGCCCGAGATCGGCCGCGACGTCGCGCTTGCCGGGAGCAGGAGGGCTGCGGGCAAACTCGTTCACCACCTTGGCCGCGACGCTCGGTTGCAGCCAGGCGTGACCGCGCGTCGCGAGCTCGACGGCCTCCACCAGCCGGACCGATTGCGTGTCCTTGAGCAGATAGCCGAGGGCCCCGGCGCGCAGGGCGTCGAACACGGAGGCGTCGTCGTCGAAGGTGGTGAGAGCCAGGACGCGCGGCGCTCGAGGAAGCTGCGCGATCCGCCGGGTCGCTCCGACTCCATCCAGCACCGGCATCCGCAGATCCATCAGCACGACGTCCGGCGCGCTCTCGCTCGCCAGCCGGACCGCTTCCTCGCCGTCGGCGGCTTCGCCCACGACCTCGAAGCCGTTCGCTTCCAGCACCTTGCGCAGCCCCTCGCGAAAAAGAGCCTGGTCGTCAGCGATCAGCACGCGGATCATCCGGGCAGCTCCATCTCCAGCGTGAAGCCCCGGCCGCGCACGCTTTGGACGGTCATCCGGCCTCCGACGCTCTCGGCCCTCTCGCGCAGGCCGAGAAGCCCGAAGCCCGGATCCACCTGGTCGGCTCCGACGCCGTCGTCTTCCACCCGCAGCCGGATCCCGCCGCCGGCGGCGAACGCGAGCTCGATGTCGAGTCGGGAGGCACGCGCATGGCGGCGCACGTTCGTGAGCGCTTCCTGCGCCGCGCGAAAGAGGGTGATCTCGATCGGTTCGGGCAAAGGGCGCGGCGTTCCGCTCAGCTTGAGGGCGGCCTCGATCCCCCCGGCTTTGCACTCGGAGGTCAGCTTCTCGATCGCCGCCAGCAGGGGGCGCTGCGCCGGGACCGAGCCCCGCAGCAGCGCCACGCTTCGACGGACGTCGGCGAGCCCCTCGCGCGTCAGCTCCTGCGCCTTCAGCAGCGCCCGGCGCGCGCCGGTCGGATCGCGCCCGAGCAGCGCCTGCGCGGCCTCGAGCTGCACGTGGACCACGGTGAGATAGTGTCCGAGACCATCGTGGATGTCGCGCGCGATCCGGTTTCTCTCTTTCGTCTTGGCCAGCTCTTCGATGTCGGCGGCCTGCGCGCGAAGTTGATCGTTCGCTTCCGCAAGCTTGTGCGCGAGGCCTTCCACCTCGGACCGGGCCTCGTGCTGGAGCAGGAGCATGCGCGAGACGACCAGCACGAATGCCAGCGTGGCGGTCCAGACCGCGACGTCCCGAACGATCTCCGCGACGGATGACGCTCGGGACACCCACGCCGTCAGTGTCACCGCCGAGCAGGCGGCGGCGACTGCTCCGGCGCCGGCGGGAGAGAGGAAGAGCACTCCATACGTGACGAGCGGCATGAGCAGGAGGAACGCCTCGCCGCGACTCACCGCCACGGCGGCCGCGCCGGTGGCGAACATCGCCGCGAGATTCAGAAGGAGATGGGTCTTCGTTCCGCGCCGCTCGGCGAGATAGAGGCCCGCCGTCCCGAGCAGCGCGTGGAAGCCGGCCAGCGCGATGAGCAATGCCAGCGACGGGGCCGAGTGGTGTCGTGACGTGACCGCCTTGATCAGACCGGCGGCCGTGGTGGCGATGCAGGCAAACGAGACGCCGGGCGTGACGAAGCGTTCTGCCGGTCTCTCGACGGAGCTGACCATGTGGGCGACTCCCGCGGCGAGTATGCGTTCGCGCCTGTCTTCGCGCCACGTCACCCCTGCGGCATGACCACGACCGTGACCTCTGGCCGTGGAAGCCGCGGCCTGCGGCGGACATAGCGCAGCCGATGAAACTCCACTCCGCGCTCCCCGTGATCGCGCTCAGTGTCGCTTCGATGGGTACCGCGGGGGCTTGCACGTTTGGCGCGATCGCCGTGCGCAATGTGGGAACGTTCTTCAGGACCCCGGACGAAGTCGAGAATCCGATCGCGGATCCGGTTCGTCCGGAGGCGAAGCTCGCAGTCCTTTGGGTGGGGCACGCGACGGCCCTCGTCCAGATCGGTGACAAATTGATCCTCACCGATCCCGTGTTCACCTCGACCGTCGGCGGGTTGTCGCGGCGCCTGGTAGCGCCCGGTATCGCGCCCGAGCACCTTCCCAGGGTCGATGTCGCCCTCGTTTCGCACCGCCATTTCGACCACTTGTCGCCAGCCACGTTCCGCCTGCTTCGCGGGAAGCTGACCAACGTGCTCGTGCCCGTCGGCGCAGCCGCGGACATTCCAAAGGGCAGCTACCGCGTCGAAGAGGTTCCCTATTGGCGCCAGTGGAGGAAGAACGGGCTGATCGTCACTGCAGTTCCGGTCGATCACGACGGAGGACGATTTCTCGACTCGGGCTCCCATCCGCAAGCGTTCACCGGCTACGTCATCCAGTATCAGGGGATCACGGTCTACTTTCCCGGAGACACGGCATACCGGGAATCGCTCTTCGCCGACGTCGCGCGCAGGTTTGGTCCGATCGACCTGGCGTTGCTGCCGATCGGTCCCATCGCGCCCCCGGAGATCATGTTGAAGCATCACTTGAACCCGGGTCAGGCCCTGCAGGCGGCGAACGATCTGCACGCGGCGGTCATGGTCCCCATCCACTTTGCCACCTTCATCAATTCGCTGGATGCTCGAGGGGACTGCGAAGCGGCGCTCGAGGAGGCGCTGCGACGAGGGCAGGCTGGCCCGGTGAAGGTCGAAAAGCTCCAGATCGGCGGACAAGCGGTCATCGTCGCAACCGGCGGCCGAATCCCCCTTTCGCTTGACGCATCACAACGGCGTCAGTAGACTTAACGACGTTAAGTAAGTGAGCGCCGTTCGGAGGATGCGTGGGCTCGGCACAGCGCAGACAGCGGGAGAAGGAAAGTCTGCGGGAGAAGATCCTGGGGACGGCCCGCGAGATGTTCGCGAGCGAGGGCGTCGAGGCGGTCAGCATGCGCAAGATCGCCGGGCGCATCGAATACTCCGCCACCGCCATCTACCAGTATTTCCCGGACAAGGATGCGCTCTTGCGCGAGATCTGCGAGCGCGACTTCGCCGCGCTGGCCGAGGCCGCCGTGCGCGTCGCGCGCGAGGCCGACCCGCTCGCGCGCCTGCGCAAGCTCGGCCGCGCCTACGTCGAGTTCGCGCTCGAGCACCCGAGCAGCTACCGGCTCATGTTCATGACTCCCAAGGGTGCCGGGCAGAAGGCCAGCCTAGAGGGCCGCGGCGTGCCCGAGCGCGATGCATACGCGATGCTGCGGTCGGTCGTGCAGCAGTGCATCGACGAGGACCGGTTTCGCCCGACCTCGTCGGACGCAGACCTCGTCGCACAGACGCTCTGGGCAGCGGTGCACGGACTCTCGGCGCTCGCGATCGTCATGAGCGAAACCGCCTCCGGCCCCATCCGCTGGCGGCCGATCAAGACCCGCCTCAACCACCTGCTCGATACGCTCATGCGCGGCATCGCTCGCTGAGAAGAAACCATGGTCGATCTCGCCCTCAAGACGCTCCTGCACGACCGCACGCGATTCACCATCACCGTCGCCGGCGTGGCGTTTGCGGTCCTGCTGGTCCTGTTCCAGGTCGGGCTCTTCCTCGGCCTGCTGGACAACGCCTCGGTGACCGTCGAGCACATCGATGCCGACCTCTGGGTCACCTCGAAGAACACGCCGAACGTCGATTTCAGCCACGCCTTTCCCGAGTCGCGCGTCGATCGCGTGCGCTCCGTTCCCGGAGTGGCGCGCGCCGACAACCTGATCGTCAGCTTCCTGAACATCGACCTGCCCAGCGGGTCGCAGGAGAGCGTCGTCACCTACGCGCTCGAGGACTTCGAGCGCTGGGGCATCCCCTGGGGAACCTGGGAGGGCAATCTCTCCGATCTGCGCCGCGGCGATTACCTCTTTCTCGACCAGAGTGCAGCGAAACGGTTCGGGCCCTTCGCGCTGGGCGACTACCGCGAGGTGAACCGCGAGCGGCTCCGGATCATCGGCCGCACCCGTGGGGCGAAGAGCTTCACCACCACGCCGATGGCCTTCCTCGATTTCCGCCTGGCGCAGCGCTTGAATGCGCAGACCCTGCGGGGCAACACGACCTACATCCTGGTCAAGATCGCTCCCGGCGCGGACGCGCCATCGGTCGCGGCGGAGATCAGGCGGCGTTTGCCATTCAACGACGTGCACACGCGCAGCGAATGGGCTGCCAAGTCGCGGCGCTACTGGGTGGCGAACACCGGCTTGGGCTTCAACCTCTTCATCACGGTCTTTCTCGGCTGCCTGGTCGGCGTCGTGGTGGTGGCGCAGACGCTCTACACCTCGACGATGGAGCACCTCAAGGAGTTCGGCACCGTCAAGGCCATCGGCGGCACCAACCGGGACATCTACGCCATCCTCACTCGCCAGGCGGCCGTGTCGGCGCTGATCGGATATGCGCTCGGCGCCATCCCGGCGCTGCTGATCCGGCCAGCCGTGGCGCGAGGCGGTCTCCAGCTCATCCTGCAGCCTTCCTTCATGGCGCTCGTGCTGGGAGGCACGGTGGCGTTCTGCATCGCGGCCTCGCTGCTTTCGTTCAACAAGGTGGCCGGCATCGATCCGGGACTCGTCTTTCGCACCTAGGAGGAGCACATGGCGGTGCTGTCGGCGAACGAGATCGTCAAGACGTTCCAGGAGGGGCGAGAGCAGGTCCACGTGCTCCGCGGCGTGTCGCTCGACCTGCATCCCGGCGAAGTGGTTGCGCTCGAAGGACCGTCCGGCTCCGGCAAGACCACGCTCCTCTCCATCCTCGGCTGCATCCTCACCGCGACCCGCGGAGAGCTGACCGTCGACGGCATGCGCATCGATCCCGCCCGGCCCTCGCTCTTGCCCGCGGTCCGCCGCAAGAGCATCGGGTTCGTTTTCCAGCAGTTCAATCTCTTCCCGGCGCTGACCGCCGTGGAGAACGTCGAATACGCGCTGAACGTGAAGGGCGTGCGCGGGCCCGAGGCGCGCAAGGAGGCGGAGGCGCTCATCGATGCGGTCGGTCTCTCGGACCGTCGCGATTTCTTGCCACGCGATCTCTCGGGTGGCCAGAAGCAGCGGATCGCCATCGCACGCGCGCTCTGCAACAGCCCCTCGATCCTTCTCGCCGACGAGCCGACCGCCAATCTCGACTCGCAGGTCGGCGCGCAGGTGCTGGAGCTCTTCCGCTCGCTGGCGCGGCGGCAGAACCGGGCGCTGCTGATCGTCACGCACGATCCTCGCGTCCGCGCGGTCTGCGACCGGGTGCTGCGCATCGCCGATGGAGCCCTGCTGGCGGAATCGAGGATCGCCGCATGACCAGCTTGCAGACACTGGAGGAACCATGAGCTCGCGAATCATCCCCGTCATCGCCGCAGTCGGTGCCGCGTCGGCGCTCGCCCTCGCTTGGATCTCCGCCCCGGCCCGCGCTCCCGCGGCGGTCCTGCCGCCGCCGGCGACCATCCGGGCCGAGGGGCGGCTCGAAGCAGAACCGGGAGCGCACGTCGTGGTAGGGACGGAGATGGCCGGCACCATCATCCGCCTCGCGGTACAGGACCGGCAGCAGGTCAAGAAGGGGCAGATGCTGCTCGAGCTGCGCGCCGACGAGCAGCGCGCGGCGTTGCAGGAGATGCTCGCGCAACGGCAGCTGGCGCTCGCCGACGAGGGCCAGGCGCGGGCGGAGGAGCGCGCCGCGCAGGCGAGCCTGAAGCTGGCGGAGGTGCAGCTCTCGCGCGCGCGGCACCTGGTCGAGTCGGGCACGTTCGCGCAGGAGCAGGTCGACAAGGCCCAGCGCGATCGCGACGACGCGCACGCACGCATGGACGAGGCGGCGGCGCGCATCGCCGGCGCCGCGGCGAGGGCAGCGGCGGCACAGGCAGGAGCGGGACGGCTGCGCGCGGTGGTCGATCGAGCGAGGATCGTCTCGCCGATCGACGGGGTCGTGCTGTCGCACCATGCGGAGGAGGGCGAGACGGTGGCGTCGGGAGCGCCGCTGGTGACGGTGGCGGATCTGTCGCGCACCCGGGTCGAGGCCGAAGTCGACGAGTTCGACGCCCCTGCGCTCCGCGAAGGAGCCGAGGTGGCCGTGACGGTCGAAGGATTGTCCGGCAAGTCTTTCCGCGGCTCCGTCTCGGAGATACCGGACGAGGTGGTGCCGCGGAGAGTCAAGCCCGAGGATCCCGGGCGGCCCTCCGACACGAGGGTGGTGCGGGCGAAGATTGCGCTGCTCGAGAGCGCGCCGCTACGGCTCGGCCAGCGCGTGGAGCTGGCGATTCGCAGGTGACCGCGAGCTGTCGGTTCGAAGACAAGGGCGGTCCCGAATCAGGCTGTTATCCTTCCGGCGAGCGAGAGGATTGCCAGGGAGGACATCGTGGCCGGAAAGCGAAAGCATGGTTCAGGGACGGCAGGCGGCAACCGCACGGCGAAAAAGCGGCCGCGTGCGACTGCTGCACAGAGCGGAGATTCCACCCCGAGCAGCGGCCTGTTGACACAGCGCGACCGCGCGGACCCGGAGCGCGAACGCGAGGAGCCGGAAACTCTCATTCCTGGAGCCGAAGACGACGACCTCGCCGAGGAGCTCGGCGAGGAATCCGTGGAGGCCGCGACGTCCGGCCAGACTCCCGCCGAGGAAAATCTCAACGAAGAGGTGCCCGAGGAGACGGGTGGGCCGTTCGTCGAAACCAGCGGCCGCACCGTGTACGGCTACGGCACGGATCGGCGTGGCGACGCGCCGAGCACTCGGCGACCAAAGTAGCCCATCAGTCTCTCGTCGCAGCGCGCGGCAGCCGCAACTTCGTCGGGCGGAAAGCACGCGCGCTGCTTGCCCGCCGTTTCCTCCGCAAATGGGGCCTCGATGCAAAACCCACTTCCGGTCGCCCCCCGGCGTGGCTCTGGTAGGCTGTCGCCGGTGGATCTGATCGTCTGGCCGCACTGGACGTACATCGCGCTGGCCGGCGTGGCGACCGCGTTTCAAGGCTGGCGTGGCTGGCACAACCAGCTCGTGTACGGGAACAAGCCGAGGCACCAGAACACGCCATACACCGGAAAGCAGTCGTACTGGTCCTTCGTGCTCTCGCACTGCCTCGCGGATGCAATCCTTTACGTCGTGTCGAGCGTCGTCGGCTTCGCCTCGTTCTTTCTCGCCTACCGCGGGTTCGACGAGATGATCCCCGTGATGAAGGATGCGTCCGGAGGCGCCGTCGCATTGCTCGTCTTCCTCCTCGCGGTCGGCGTGCTCGGCGTCTCCGGCCAGCTCCCGTGGCTCATCCAGCAGGGGAAGCTACCCGGGCTTCCCAGCGGCAAGTAGGACTAACAGGATCGCCGGCAAGGCCCCGCAGAGATCGCTGCGCGCGCGCCGGCTCACAGCGGCGCGAATGGCGACAAGAGCTTCCGAAGCTGTTCGAACGGTTGCTTCCCGAGCTCCGCCGACGCCATCTGTTGCGCCTGCTCCCACGCTGGACCGACCTGCACCAGTAGCCGTTCTCCGGCGGGCGTGAGGGTCAGGGAACGGCCGCGGCCCCGCGCGGTTCGACCGGAGCGCACCCAGCCGAGGTCTTCCATCCGTTTCAGATCGCGGCTGAGCGTCGATTTCTCCACGTCCAGCACCTGCGTCAGATCCGTTGGCCGGACACCCCGGGCGACCGCGATGGCCGCGAGGAGGTTCACCTGGGCGATGCTGATGCCGTACGGAGTCAGCGCCGTATCGTAGATGCGGGTGATCACGCGGCCGAGGCGGCGGACCCGGATCGCCAGGCATTCCGAAGCGATCCGGCGTCCGACCTGCCTCCAGCCTGCATGCTTCACTGAGCGCCTCGCTCGGGATCGCCGATCGGCCGCAATGGGATGCCTGCCCATTGCGAGTAGATGATGAAGCGGAACGGGTTCACCGGGTTGTATCGCTCGATCAGCATGGAGAGCGCCTGCGTGCGGTCCTTGCGAAGTCTTTCGCTGGACGGGTACCTCAGCAAGCCCATGTCGGTCGCGCTCAGCGCAAGCGGTGCGTCGCCTCTCGCGATCAGGTCTTCGGCCACCCGCGTGAAGGCCGCCTCGGTCCCACCGCCAAACTGGTCGAGCAAGGCTGCCCGTTCACCGCGGGTCATGACGTCCATCCCTTCGCCGTCCGCCTGCCAGTAGCCAGCCTCCGCACGATGCAGCCTCTGAAGGAAATGATCCCGGGTGACGAGGTACGGGATCACTGCCTTCGGGCTCTCGCGCAGCGTCGGAGACAGATAGTTGTCGTGCAGGATCTCCGCCAGCGGCCGGTCGCGCTGCATCTCTGGCACATAGTGCTCGTACAGATTTCGCAGCGCCGCCTCGAGGCCCGCGATCGCCTCCATGTTGAAGAACCGGGTCAGCGGGGGATGCCCGTGGATGAGCCTGCGCGGCGCGATCGAGCGGACGGTCGCGAGCGTCTCGATGTATCCCGCCGGCGATCCTTCGGAGAGGAAGGGAGGGCCTACGTAGGGCATGAACGCGTCGCCGACGAAGAGGAATCCCTGGCGGGGAAGATGGATGAACAGCGCATCCTCCGTCTCACCGCCGCGGACGGGGATGAGCCGGAGATCGAAGGTTCCGAAGCGCAGGGATTCCTCCGCGGTGACGAGACGGTCGACGCGCACGTCCAGCCCGACCGGCCGGTTGCCGAAGAACCAGTTGAAGGTCCGCTGCGAGCTGCGCATCCGCGACAACTCCTGGGCAAAGTTCGCCCGGGCAATGACGACCGTGCCGGGCTCGCGAACCGCGGAGAGGCCACCGACATGGTCCCAGTGCGAGTGCGTCAGGATGACGTAACGGACCGGCGCGTTGGTGATCTGGCGCAGCGCCTTCATCGCCGTCCGGGCGCTGTCTTCCGTGGTGCCGGCATCGATGGCGATGACGCCCGCCGGATCCACCAGGAAGCTGATGTTCGCGAAATCGAAGCCTTCCGCGACGTACACTCCGTCGGCTTCCCGGACGAGCTTCGGATTCGTGAACCGGAATCCCGCGTCCGGGCCGACCGAGATGTTTCCGGGGACGGCGGGTCCGTCTGCGGAGTCATACCCGGCGCGCCGCAGCATCTCCTGCGAGCGTCTCTCGTCGCCGAGCGTCCGCCAGGCATTCGCAAGCGCGCGGAACACCCCTCGATCGATCTCGATCGGGAAGGCATCGCGTCTGGCGAGCGACGCCTCCAGATCCGCGACGGCCTGCTTCGCCTTGCCGAACCGCTCCGGCAGGTCGGCGAAGACGAGTCCCCGCAGGAGCTGCCCGGCGACTGGCTCGGCTTCGGCGCCCCGGTCCAGCTTGCGAATCGCCTCTTCGACCCAGGCCACGCGCTGCAGGAGCGGAATCTCGCCGGCGCTGCGCGCTTGCAGCAGACCTTCCAGGGAGGTGAGCACCGGGCGGTCAGGCTGCTCACGGGCGAGCCGCTGGAAGTACTCGTATCCGTCCCGCTCGTGCCGCGCGGCCATGAACTCCTGGGCGGCGATGATGGGGACCGCCACCTCGGCGTTCGGCCAGGCGGCAGCCGCGGCGAAGCCTTCCACTTCGCGGTTCTGCGCAAGCTGCGGCGCGGGCCTCGGAATCGAGGAGCACGCCGCTCCGATGAGAGCGATGGCGACGAGAGCTGTGGATGGACGATCCATGACTTGCCTCCTGGGATTGGGTTGTATATACAACTTACGCCCAACAGCAAGGATGCCGCATCCCCGCGAGGGTTGCGTTCAGGACTGACAGGCGGCCAGATCTGGCCGAGAATCCGCCGCGGTGGCGGCACCGATGATTTTCGCTGCCTCCAACCGTCCAAGCATGGGATGACCAACCAAGGAGAACGCTGAGATGCAAAAGATCACCCCGTTCCTGTGGTTCGACACGAAGGCCGAGGAGGCCGCGAGGTTCTACACCTCGATCTTCAAGAACTCCGGGATCGTCAGTGTCGCGCGATATGGCGAGGCCGGGCCTGGCCCGAAGGGATCGGTGATGACCGTCGCCTTCAAGCTCGATGGACAGGACTTCGTGGCGTTGAACGGCGGCCCCCAGTTTGAATTCACCCTCGCGATCTCGTTCGTGGTGAACTGCAAGACGCAGGAGGAGGTCGACTACTTCTGGGGCAAGCTTTCCCAGGGCGGAAAGACCGACCGGTGCGGCTGGCTCAAGGACAAGTTCGGCCTCTCCTGGCAGGTCGTGCCCACCATCCTGGGCGAGCTCTTGCAGGACAAGAACGCGAAGAAGGCGAAGAGCGTGATGGAAGCCATGCTGCAGATGGACAAGATGGAGATCGACAAGCTGAAGCAGGCCTACGAGCGCGGCTGAGCGATCAGCGCACTGACAGCGAAGGCCGCGCATTGAGGATGGCCGGATCGAAGCCGGCCGTCCGTTTGTAGGCGCTGGAGATCTCCAGCAGCTCCTCCTGGCTGACGACCGCCGTGAGATCGCTGAACCCGTCCGGCGCCCGCTCCTCGACGATGTCCATGCATCGTTCGGGACCTGCCTGCCGGTTCGCGAGCACGATGGCTGCAGTCGCCGGGCGCCGCGCGGCGTCGTAGGCGTCGATCGCGGCTTCGATCGAGGGCTGCAGCGCCAGCTCCCGAGCGAGGACGCGCGCGTCGATGATGGCCTGCGACGCCCCGTTGGAGCCGACCGGGAACATCGGGTGGGCCGCGTCTCCTAGCAGCGTGACTCGCCCGAAGCTCCAGGTCGGAAGCGGATCGCGGTCCACCATCGGGTACTGGTAGATGGTCCCGGCGCCCCGGATCATGGCCGGCACGTCGAGGAAATCGAAGACGTACGACGCGAACGGCTCGACCACCTCGTCGACGCGCGCCGTGTGCTCCCAGTTCTGCACCGGCATGGCCTGGTCGGGAGCGTTCTTGAGCTCCGCCACCCAGTTGATCAGGGCCAGGCCTTTTTCTTCGTGCGCCTTCGAGATGGGGTAGACCACCATCCGCCGGCCGAAATGGCCAGCCATGATCATCGTCCGGCCGGTGAGAAACGGCTTGCCGGCCGTCACCGCGCGCCACATGGTGATTCCATTCCACTTCGGGGGGCCTTCTTTGGGATGGAAGGTGCGGCGCACGCAGGAATGGATGCCGTCGCACCCGACGAGCACATCGCCCTCGACACGGGAATACCCGGCGCACTCGGCCCAGACGCGTCCTTGCTCCTGCCCGAAGTGCACCAGTTGATGGCCGGTATGCACGCGGCCCGCGCCGAGCCGCGCGAGGACTGCGCGATGGAGAATGCCCAGCAGCTGGCCCCGGTGGATCGAGAACTGTGGCCAGCGGTAACCCGCGGCGAGGCCGCGAGGCTCGGCCCAGATCCGCTGTCCGTGCCGGGAGTAATAGGCAAGCTCGGCGGTCGGGATGCCGGCGGCGCCCAGCGCTTCCGCCAGGCCCAGCTCGGTCAATTCGCGCACCGCGTGGGGCAGGATGTTGATGCCGACGCCGAGCTCCTTGACCGCCGGCGCCGACTCGTAGATCTCCACGTCGCGAAGGCCGGCGTCGTGAAGCGATAGGCCCAGGGCCATCCCGCCGATCCCGCCGCCGGCGACGATGCACTTCATGACCTTCGCCGCAGCAGGTCGCTGAGCCGCTCCGCGGCGGCGCGCAAGGGAGGGAGGAAACGCTTCACCACCTGCTGCGGGGAGGTGCGGTTCGCCTGGCCGCTGACATTGAGGGCGGCGAGGATCCGGCCGTTGCGCTCGCGGATCGGCGCGCTGATCGAGACCAGGCCCTCCTCGAGCTCCTGGTTCACAAGCGCCCAGCCCCGGGCGCGCACCTCGGCAATCAGCTTCCGCAGCTCACCGCGGTCGGTCACCGTCCAGGGCGTGCGCGCTTCGATCTTCGACCGGCGCAGGATCGAGTCCACTTGCGCGTCGTCCAGCCCGGAGAGAAGCACGCGGCCCATCGAGGTGCAGTACGCCGGCAGCCGGCTGCCGGGGCCGAGCGTGATGGTCATGATCTTGTGCGTCGGAACACGCAGCACGTAGACGATGTCGGTGCCCTCGAGCACGGAGGCCGACGAGGACTCGTGCACCTGCTCGACCAGCGCCTCCATGATGGGCTCGGCCAGGTTCCAGAACGGCATCGATGACAGGTAGGCGAATCCCAGGTCGAGGATGCGCGCGGTCAGACGGAACTTGCGCTCGTCGAGGGAGACGTAGCCGAGCTGGACCAGCGTGAGGAGGATCCGGCGCGCGCCAGCCCGCGTCAATCCGGCAGCCGCGGCGACCTCGGAGAGCGTCATCGCGGGTCGCTCGCCACTGAACGCGCGGATCACGGAGAGGCCGCGCGCGAACGACTGGACGTAGGCATCGCCGCTGCGTGGTGTTGGAGCATTCACGGCCGGAAGTCTAGTCCCTGTTCGTATTGCGAACAAGAGTTCGCCCTGCGAAAAAACCGCTTGACGCCTGCCGGCCGCGGGCCTAGGCTGCGCTCCTCCCTGGAGGTGGGCATGGGCCATTACACGACGGTCATGGGGTCGCTCGAGAGCTTCGAGAGGGGCCACCTCTCGATCATCGACGACGATCCCAAGCATTACTGCTACTCGAACGTATTCGAGGTCGCGTCGAAGTCCCGGCCGTACGACAAGGTCGCGGTAGCGAAGAACCTCGACTACGTGATCGAGGCGATCCGCGCCGAGGGCACCTCCGACTGGTTTGCGGCCAGCCACGACGAATTCGTGGTGGTGATGGACGGCGAGGTGACGGTCTCGTTCGTCGAGCCCGGCGATTCGGTGATCGCGCGCAGCAAGGATGGAACCCAGCGCCTTCCTCGCCCTCCAAACGGCAAGAAGATGGGCCGCATCCATCTCAAGCGTGGCCACCAGGCCCTGCTCCCCAAAGGCGCCGCGTACCAGTTCAGCGCAGCGCGGCCCTCCGTGATGATCCAGCAGACCATCCTCGGCGACCTCACCCAGCAGAAGTGGGCGGAGATCTGCACCCACTGAAGGAGACGGCCATGGCAATGCCCGAATCGGCAGCAGTGCGAGGGCCGGCGAGGCCACCGCAGTTCAATGTGGTGATGAGCGAGCCCGACCCGAAGACCGGCTTCCGCGCTTTCGAGCTGGGACAATTCCACTTCTTGCGCGACGACTACTTCGTCCACCTCAGCTGGCCTACGCCGCAGGGCCGGCTCGAGCACCGCATGTCGGCAGATGCGTTCCTGCGCTCGCTGATGCGCGATGTGGCCTGGGGTTTCTTCTACGGCTGGGTGAACTTCGACCCGATGTTCGGAAGCCGCAACCTGTACGGGCGGGTGCAGTTCTTCGCCGGCCGGTACCACGAGGCGTATCACAAGGCCGGGCTCTCCTACGTCGAGGAATTCGATTCGCCCTTCGCCATGGCCACCTGCAAGGCCATCCTGCGCGATTGGTGCAGCGCCGGATTCGATCCCTTCGCGGCGCCGGAGGAAACCGGCTCGACCTGGGCCGGTCCGAAGAACGGCGACAACATCGAGGCCATCGAGCGGACGCGCGTGGCCACCAAGCGGATGCCGGGAATGTCCGGCGACTCTCCGCTGCGAGATGATCTTCCGGTGAATCGCGCGTTCGCCGACGTGCCGCAGGACGACCCCGTCATCGAAGTGGAGCCTGGCTTCGAAGGGAAGCTGCACGCGATCAATCTCTTCAAGTACCTCTCGCGATCCGACGTCACCTGGAACCCGTCCGTGACGTCGGTCTGCCGGGAGTCGCTCTTCTGCCCGACCACCGAGGAATACATCCTCCCCATCAAGCACGGGAACGACCGCGTCGAGTGGTTCGTCCAGCTCACCGACGAGATCGAGTGGGAGGTGGAGGACAAGGAGACCGGCAAGCCCCGCGCCCGGCTCTTGATGCGCCCGGGCGACGTGGCCAGCATGCCGGCCGATATCCGCCACCAGGGTTTCGCCACCAAGCGCTCCATGCTGCTCGTCTGGGAGAACGCGCGCATGGATCTGCCCAAGCTGTACGAGACGGGCCAGCTCAAGCCCTATCCGGTCGAGTTCTGAGGTGCCCCCTCCGCCGGGCACCGAGGTCTGCGCCCTCGACGAGGTGCCCGACGGAAAGGCCCGGCAGTTCGTGTACGGGGAAGGGAGCGAACCGTTCCGGCTGCTGGTGTTGCGCAGCGGCGAAAGGGTCTGGGGTTACGTGAACAGGTGCCCTCACTTCGGCACGCCGCTCAACCTCGAGCCGGACCGGTTCCTCATCTACGATCACTCGCGCATCTACTGCGTGACGCACTACGCGATGTTCCGGTTCGACGACGGATTCTGCGAGGAAGGGCCCTGCGCGGGCGACGCGCTGACGCGAGTTCCGCTCGCTGTATCGGAGCGCAAGATCCGCATCGCGGGTTGAGAGGGAGGCATGGAGATCGAGCATCGGCTCTACATCGGCGGACGGTTCGTCCCGGCGGAGGACGGCGCGACGCTGCCCTCGTTGAACCCGCACGACAACACTCCGCTGGCCGACGTATCGATGGCGGGCAAAGTGGACATCGACAAGGCGGTGGAGGCGGCGCGTGCCGCGTTTCCGAAGTGGAGCCGGACCGCCGCTGCCGAGCGGGGTCGGTTGCTCCTGAAGCTGGCCGAGAGGATGGAGGAGCACGCGGAGGAGTTGGCCAGGCTGGAGACGCTCGACACCGGCCATCCGCTGCGCGATACGCGCGCCCTCGACGCTCCGCGCACTGCCGCGACGTTCCGTTACTTCGGCGGGATGGCGGACAAGTTCGAAGGCTCCGTCATTCCGGTGGAGGCGGGGTTCCTCAACTATCTCCTCCGCGAGCCGCTCGGCGTCGTGGGGCAGGTGGTCCCCTGGAACTTCCCCCTCATGTTCACCAGCTGGAAGATGGCTCCCGCGCTCGCCGCCGGGAATTGCGTGGTGATGAAGCCCGCCGAGCTCACGCCGCTCTCCAGCCTCCGCGTCGCCGAGTTGATGGCGGAGGTCGGATTTCCCGAAGGCGTGGTGAACATCGTGCCGGGGCTGGGGGCCGTGGCCGGACAGTACCTGGCCGAGCACCCGGGCGTCGCCAAGATCGCCTTCACCGGCTCGACGGCGACGGGCCGGCGCATCGTTCAAGCGTCGTCGGGCAACCTGAAAAAGGTCCAGCTGGAGCTGGGTGGAAAGGGTGCCAACATCGTCTTCGACGACGCCAATCTCGCTGCGGCAGTGAATGGCTCGGCCTTCGCGATCTTCCACAACCAGGGTCAAGCCTGCATCGCGGGTTCGCGGCTGCTCCTGCAGGAGAGGATCGCCGACGCGTTCCTGGCGGAGTTCCTCCCCCTGGCGCGCTCGATCCGGCTCGGCAATCCCATCGAGCCCGCGACGGAGATGGGACCGCTGACCTCGACAGTGCATCGCGACCGCGTGCTGTCGTACGTGCGGGTGGCGAAGGACGAGGGCGGCGAGGTCCTGCTCGGCGGAGCGCCTCCCGACCGCTCCGAGCTCTCCCGCGGCTGCTACGTGGAGCCGACCGTGGTGCGGGCGAAACCGGCGGACCGCGTGTACCAGGAAGAGGTGTTCGGCCCCTTCGTGACGGTCACCACCTTCCGCGAAGACGACGAGGCGTTGGCCCTCGCCAACGGCACCGAATACGGTCTGGGCGGCGGCTTGTGGACTGCGAACGTCCAGAGGGCGCACAGGTTCGCCCGCGAGATGAAGAGCGGGATGGTCTGGATCAATTGCTACAAGCGCGTGAATCCCGCCTCGCCTTTCGGCGGCACCGGCAGCTCAGGCTACGGCCGTGAGATGGGATTCGAGGCGATGCGCGAGTACACGCAGGCCAAGTCGGTCTGGGTCAACATCGACGCGCAGATCCCAGCCTATTACCCGCGCCAGGATTGATGATGGTGAACAAGACCGTCGCCTCGCTGCAAGCCGCCGTCGCCGACGTGCCCGACGGCGCGACGATCATGATCGGCGGGTTCGGCGTGGCGGGGCAGCCTTCGGCATTGATCGATGCCTTGATCGCGCAAGGTGCGAGAAACCTGACCGTCATCAACAACAACGCCGGCAATGGCGAGAGGGGCCTCGCGGCGCTGCTCAAAGCGCGCCGCGTGCGCAAGATGGTCTGCTCGTTTCCGCGACAGGCCGATTCGTTCGTCTTCGACGCGCTCTACCGGGCGGGGGAAGTAGAGCTGGAGGTGGTGCCGCAGGGCAATCTCGCCGAGCGCATCCGCGCGGCGGGCGCGGGCATCGGAGCCTTCTTCACTCCGACCGGCCACGGCACGCTGCTGGCCGAAGGCAAGGAGACGCGCCTGATCGCGGGCCGGCCGCACGTGCTCGAGTACCCGCTGACGGCCGATTTCGCGCTCATCAAGGCGCATCGCGGCGATCGGCTGGGGAACCTCGTCTACCGCAAGGCCGCGCGCAACTTCGGTCCGGTGATGGCCACGGCGGCGGCCTGCACCGTGGCCCAGGTCGACGAGGTGGTCGATGTCGGCGCGCTCGATCCCGAGGCCGTCGTCACCCCGGGAATCTTCGTCCATCGCGTGGTGGTCGCATGAAGCGCCTGACCCGCGAGCAGCTCGCGGCCCGGGTGGCGCGCGACATTCCGGAGGGGGCGTACGTCAATCTCGGCATCGGCATGCCCACACTGGTCGCCAACTACCTGCCGCGCGATCGCGAGATCTTCCTCCACAGCGAGAACGGGATCCTCGGCATGGGCCCAGCGCCGGCTCCGGGCGAGGAGGATCCCGACCTGATCAACGCGGGCAAGCAGCCCGTCACGCTGCTGCCGGGCGGCTCCTTCTTCCACCATGCCGATTCCTTCGCGATGATGCGCGGAGGGCACCTCGACATCTGCGTGCTCGGCGCGTTCGAGGTCTCGGTGTCGGGAGATCTGGCCAACTGGCACACCGGCGCGGCGGACGCCATCCCGGCGGTTGGGGGCGCGATGGACCTGGCCATCGGCGCCAAGCAGGTGCTCGTGATGATGGAGCACCTCACGCGGGCGGGCGAGAGCAAGATCGTCGAGCGCTGCCGGTATCCGCTCACCGCCGTCGCTTGCGTCGATCGCATCTATACCGACCTGGCGGTGATCGACGTCACGCCTGTCGGGCTGCGCGTCCGTGAGATGGTGGACGGGCTCACCTTCGCCGAGCTGCAGCGGGTCACGCGCGCCGCGCTCGTTCCTCCGCCACAGGACATGTGCGCATGATCTCCTTCGCCTTCCACAGTCCCCGGGTGCTGTTCGGAGCGGGAAGCCTCTCGCACCTCGAGCGCGAGATCGAGCTTCTGGGCGCGAGGCGAGCGCTCGTGCTTTCCACGCCGCACCGGCGAGCCGCCGACGACATCAAACGCCGCCTCGCCGGCCGCTGTGCTGGAATCTTCGACGGCGCGGTGATGCATGTCCCGATCGAGGTGGCGCGCGCTGCTCGCGAGGAGGCGCGGCGGCTCGACGCCGACTGCGCGATCGCCGTCGGAGGCGGCTCGACCATCGGACTCGCCAAGGCCATTGCCCTCGAGTCGGGCCTGCCCATCCTCGCCATTCCGACCACCTATTCCGGCTCGGAGATGACGCCCGTTTTCGGCATCACCGAAGGAGGGCAGAAGAAGACCGGCCGCGACGTCCGGGTACTGCCGCGCACGGTGATCTACGACCCCGCGGTCATTGCCCCGCTTCCCCCGAAGATCGCCGCGATGAGCGGAATGAATGCGATCGCGCACGGCTGCGAAGGCCTCTACGCCGAGAACGTCGCGCCGGTGCATGCCCTGCTCGCCGAGGAAGGGATCCGCGCCCTCGCTGGGGGCCTTCCCGGGGACGGCGAGCGCTGTCTGTATGGCGCATGGCTCTGCGGCCTCGTCCTCGCCGGAGCGGCGATGGGATTGCACCACAAGCTCTGTCACACGCTCGGCGGGACCTTCAACCTTCCGCATGCCGAAACGCATGCTGCGGTGCTGCCCCACGCGCTCGCCTACAACCAGTCCGCCGCGCCCGAGGCGATGCGGCGGATCGCCGCCGCTCTGAACGCCAAAGAGGCCCCTTCCGGCGTATACGATCTCGCCCGGCGGCTCGGGGCGTCCATGGCGTTGCGCGATCTCGGCATGCCGGAGAGTGGCCTCGACCGGGCCGCGGAGATGGCCACGATGCAGCCGTATCCGAACCCGCGACCGCTGGAGCGCCGCGCCGTTCGCCAGCTCTTGCAGGACGCCTGGGAGGGCCGCAGGCCCGGGGGGAGCGTATGACAACACGTCGAGCGTTGATCAAGGCCGCAGCGATTCTCGGACTGCCGCGCTTTGCCTTTGCGCAAAAGCGGCCCATCCGCATCGGCTTCGTCTCGCCGCAGACCGGCGCGCTGGCGCCGTTCGGCGAGGCGGACCGGTTCATCATCGAGCAGATGAACAAGCTGTTCGCGGCCGACAAGAAGACCGAGATCAAGGTGCTGCAGAAGGACAGCCAGTCCAGCCCGAACCGGGCCGGCGAAGTCGCAAACGACCTCATCCTCAAGGAGAAAGTCGACCTGGTGCTGGTGTCCTCGACGCCGGAGACGGCGAACCCGGTCTGCGACGCCTGCGAGCTCAACGAAGTGCCCTGCATCTCCACGGTCGTGCCCTGGCAGCCGTGGTTCTTCGGTCGCAACGGGGACCCTGGCAAGGGCTTCGAGTGGACGTATCACTTCTTCTGGGGCCTCGAAGACGTGATCGGCAACTTCCTCGCCGGCTGGAAGTCGGTAACCACCAACAAGAAGGTCGGTGGCCTCTTCCCCAACGACGGAGACGGCAATGCCTGGGGCGACAAGGAGCGCGGCTTTCCGAAGCCGCTGCAGGCGGAGGGCTTCACGCTGATCGACCCCGGCCGTTTCCAGAACATGAACAACGATTTTTCCGCGCAGATCGCGGCGTTCAAGCAGGTTGCCGACATCGTCACCGGCGTGGTGATCCCGCCCGACGCCAAGACCTTCCTCACGCAGGCGCGGCAGCAAGGCTATCGTCCCAAGGTCGTCACGCTGGGCAAGGCCCTGCTGTTTCCCGGCGCCATCGAGGCGCTCGGCGAGCTCGGCGAAGGGCTCTCGACCGAGGTCTGGTGGTCGCCTTCGCACCCGTTCAAGTCGTCGCTCACGGGTCAGAGCGCTAGGCAGCTGGCGGAATCGTACGAATCGGCGAGCGGCAGGCAGTGGACGCAGCCCATCGGGTTTGCACACGCGCTCTTCGAGGTGGCGGTCGACTCCCTGCACCGGGCGCGGGACCCGCACGACAAGAAGCAGCTGCGCGACGCGGTCGCCGCGACCAACCTTTCCACCGTCGTGGGCCCGGTGAAGTGGGGCGGTGGGGGCCCGTTCAAGAACGTCTCGAAGACGCCGCTCGTCCTCGGCCAGTGGGTGAAGGGCAAGAAGCACCGGTACGAGCTGGTCATCGTCAGCAACCATGCGGCGCCCGAGATTCCGGTGGCCGGCAAGCTCAAGCTGATCTCCTGAGGATGGGCGCGATCCTCGCCCTCGATGGGGTGTCGAAGAGCTACGGCGCCCTTCGGGTGATCGACGGCCTCTCGCTCGCCGTCGAGGAGGGCGAGACCCTCGGCATCCTCGGACCGAACGGCGCGGGCAAGACCACGCTCTTCAACCTCGTCAGCGGAGACGTCCGCGCGGATGCAGGACAGATCCGTTTCGGGGGGCATGAGATCAGCCACGAGCCGCCCCACCGGCGCTGCCGCCTGGGGATCGGGCGCGCCTACCAGGTCCCGCAACCGTTCGGCGCAATGACGGTGTTCGAGAACTTGATCGTGGCGGCGTCCTTCGGCTCGCAGAAGCGGGAGAAGGAAACCTACGACAGTGCCGTGCAGGTCCTCGGCGAAACCGGTCTGCTCTCGAAGGCGAATCGACTGGCGGGAACCCTGACCTTGCTCGACCGCAAGCGCCTCGAGCTGGCGCGCGCGCTGGCGACGGGACCGCGGCTGCTCCTCCTGGACGAGATCGCCGGCGGGCTGACCGAGCACGAGGCGATGGAGCTCGTCGAGGAGATCCGCCGCATCCAGCGGACTGGCGTGACCATGCTCTGGATCGAGCACGTCGTGCACGCGCTGCTCGCCGCGGCCGGGCGGCTGCTGGTGCTCGACGCCGGCCGCAAGATCGCCGAGGGCGCGCCTGTCGCGGTGATGGGGGATCCATTGGTGCAGCGCGTGTACATGGGGCTTGCGGCCTGACCATGGATCTCCTCTCCACCCGGAAGCTCGACGCGTATTACGGCGATTCCCAGGTGCTGTTCGGCGTGGATTTCGAGATCGAGCGCGGCGAAATCGCGGCGCTCGTCGGCGCGAACGGCGCGGGAAAGTCCACTCTCCTCAAGACTGTCTGCGGCTTGCTGCGGGCGCCGCGGGAAGCGGTCAGGTTCGCCGGAGAGCCGATCGGCGGTCTTGCGCCTGGCAGGATCGTACGGCGCGGGATCGCGCTGGTGCCCGAGGGCAGGCGGCTGTTTCCCAGCCTCTCGGCCGAGGAAAACCTCATGATGGGCGGGTACGTGAAGCGCGCCGGTCCCTGGAAGCTCGACTCGGTCTACCGCCTCTTCCCCAGACTGCAGCAGAGGCGCGCTCACCCCGCCGCCTCTCTTTCCGGTGGCGAGCAGCAGATGGTGGCGATCGGGCGCGCCCTGATGAGCAACCCGCAGCTCTTGATCTGCGACGAGCTGTCCCTCGGCCTCGCGCCCGTGGTGGTGAAGGAGATCTACCAGGCGCTCGAGCAGGTGTGCCGCGACGGCGTGACGGCCGTGATCGTGGAGCAGGACGTGGCGGTCGCGCAGCGGGTTTCGCGCCGGCTCTATTGCATGCAGGAAGGCCGGATCACGCTCCACGGGCTTTCGAGCGAGCTGACCCGCGAGCGGATCTCGCGGGCGTATTTCGGCGTGTGACGATGCTGAGCTTCCTCGACACGCTGGTGCAGGGCGTGCTCCTGGGAGGTCTCTATGCGCTCTTCGCGCTGGGCCAGTCGCTGCTCTTCGGCGTGATGCGCCTGACCAATACCGCTCACGGTGACTTCATCATCCTCTCGGCATTCGTGGCCTGGTCCCTCGCGGTGGTGACGGGGTCGCCCTGGTTGGCGCTGATCGTCCTGCTTCCGCTGGCGTTCGCCGGCGGTTATCTGCTGCAGCGGCTGGTGCTCAACGGAACCATCGGGAAGGACCCGATGCGGTCGCTCGTCGTCACCTTCGGGCTGGCCATCGTCATCCAGAACGTGCTGCAACAGATCTATACCGCCGACCCCCGTTCGATCGACTCGGGTGGCCTGAACACCGCCACTTTCCAGCTCGCCGAGGGCTTCTCGATCGGGGCACTCCCGTTGCTCATCTTCGCCGCCGCTCTGGCGTTGACGGTGGGCTTGCAGCTGCTCTTCGACCGCACCGATCTCGGCAGAGCATTCCGCGCGGTGAGCGACGATCGCGAGGCCGCCGAGCTGATGGGCCTCGATCATCGCCACGTGTACGCGCTGGCGACCGGCATCGCCTTTCTCGTGGTGGCGTTCGCGGGCACGCTCCACGGCATGAAGACGACCGTCTCGGCTACCGACGGACCATCGCTGCTCCTCTACGCGTTCGAAGCAGTCATCATCGGCGGCATGGGTTCGTTCTACGGGACGCTGGTCGGCGGGATGCTGCTGGGCGTCACGCAGGACATCGGCTTCCGCATCGATCCGGGATGGGGGATCTGGACCGGTCACGTCGTGTTCCTCGGCGCTCTGCTCCTGCGGCCGAGCGGGCTGTTTCCGAGGACGAGATGACGGCTGCATTCACCGTCTCGCGGGCGACGCGCGCGAGCCGTATCGGCGGCGCCGTCGCGGCGGTGCTCGTGCTTTGGCTCTCGACCTTCCCATGGTGGGCCGATCCCGGATGGATGCGCGAATTCGAGGAGATGTCTTGCTACCTGATCTTCGCGCTGATGTGGAACCTGCTCGCCGGGTATGGCGGCATGGTTTCGATCGGGCAGCAGGCGTTCGTGGGACTGGGCGGCTACGCGTTGCTGGTCCTCGGCAACCACCTTCACGTCAATCCGTTCCTGGCGGTGCCGCTGGCGATGGTCGCGACGCTCGCTCTGGCGGTGCCCGTCTCGTTCATCGCCTTCCGGCTGCAGGGCGGGTACTTCGCCATCGGCACCTGGGTCATCGCGGAGGTGTTCCGGATCTCCATCGCGAACATCTCGACGGTCGGAGGCGGTTCGGGCACCAGCCTCACCGCGTTGCGGGGCATCTCGCGGTCGACGCGCGAGGCGGCGACCTTCTGGCTCTGTCTTGCAGGCGCGACGGCGGCCGTCGCTGCCGTCTACGGGTTCTTGCGCTCGCGGGAGGGCCTGGCCCTGCTCGCGCTTCGCGACAGCGAGACCGCCGCGGAGAGCCAGGGCGTCGACGTGACCCGGACGAAGCGCGCCGTGTACCTGATCGCCGCAGCCGGCGCGGGCCTGGCGGGAGCGCTCTACTTCCTCGGCAACTTGCGCATCTCGCCCGACGCGGCGTTCACCGTGAACTGGAGCGCCTTCGCCATCTTCATCGTCGTGGTGGGCGGAGTGGGCACGCTGGAGGGCACGCTAGTGGGAGTGGCGCTGTTCTACCTGCTGAACAAGCTCTTCTCGGACTACGGCACCTGGTACCTGGTAGGCCTGGGTCTTCTGGCGGTTGTAGTGACCCTCAAGTTTCCCGCCGGGCTGTGGGGCTTTGTCTCCCGCAGGTTCGATCTGCATTTCTTCCCCGTGCATCGGCGGCTGATCCCGCCGGAGAGGGACCGGGCATGCGCAACCTGACCGAAGCAAACCTCACCGAGGCAGTCCTGGCGCGGACCGTGGGTTGCGAGGACGCGCGGACGCGGAGGATGCTCCAGAGCATCATCCGCCATCTGCACGCTATCGTGCGCGAGGTCGAGCCCACGCCCGAGGAGTGGCTTGCGGCCATCCGGTTCCTCACCGAGACGGGAAAGATGTGCGACGAAAAGCGGCAGGAGTTCATCCTCCTTTCCGATACGCTCGGGATCTCGATGCTGGTCGACGCCATCAACAACCGGATGACCGCCGGCGGTACCGAGAGCTCGGTGCTGGGCCCCTTCTACGTGGAAGGCGCGCCTGCGCGCGAGCGCGGGACCGACCTGGCGGCGGAGGATTCCGACGAGACCGCCACGTTTCGCGGCCGCGTGTTGACGCCTCGCGGGGAACCGATCGCCGGCGCGGTGCTCGAGGTCTGGCAGACGGCGGCGAGCGGCTTCTACGACATCCAGGACCCTTCGCAGCCGCCCATGCACTTGCGAGGGAAATTCCAGACCGGAGCCGACGGACGCTACGAGTTCCACACCCTCAAGCCGGTGAGTTATCCGATTCCGACGGATGGGCCGGTGGGTGCGCTCCTCGCTCTGCAGGGGCGGCAGCCCTACCGGCCTGCGCATTCACACTTCATCGTCTCCGCTCCGGGCTTTCGCAGGCTCGTCACCGAGCTCTTCGCCGAAGGCGATGAGCAACTGGACGCGGATCCAGTCTTCGGCGTGAAGAGCTCGCTGGTGGTCCACTTCAAGTCCGACGGCACGGATGCGCGCGGGCGCCCGCACTTCCTCGTCGAATACGACTTCGTCCTCGAAACGGCGTGATTGGAACCGAAGCTGGTCAGGCGGTCCGCGATTGCGCCGCTTCGACGTCCTGCCGTCCGATCCGCCTGCACAGGCGCCCGAGCTGCTCCTGCTCGGCAGCGGATAGCGCCGAAAGCTCCTTGACGACGCGTGGGACGTGCCGCTGGAAGGCCTTGCGGATGGCGCGTTTCCCGGCCGCGGTCAGCTCGACTCGCAGGCGCCGGCGGTCGCCCACCACGGGCACGCGGCGCACGAGGCCACGTTCCTCCAGCTGATCGACGAGCACCACCATGTTCGGCCGGCTGGTGAGCACCTTGGGACCGAGCTCGCACGGCTCGAGAGGACCCAGGTGCAGGAGCGCCTCGAGGACTCCGAACTGGCTGGGCGTGAACCCCTCCTCGCGGATCCCGATCTCGAGGCGGCCCTGGAGCGACGCAGCACAGCGCACCAGCTTGATCAGGGCGTCGAGCGCGCGCACCTCGGCAGCGTGTCCCTGGTAGTGTGTGCCCAATCGAATCCTCCGGCCGTGGCAGGCATCATTCAACTCGGAATCAGTTAACTCTGAATGAACTGGGACGCAAGGAGATCGGGTCATGGCAAGGGAGAACAGGGTCCGCGAAATCGAGCAGGTGGTGACCGCGCACAGGCAGCTGGAGGGCGGCGGATTCGTCGTCCGCCGGCCGTTCCCCGGCGAGATCGATTCGGTCGACCCGTTCCTCCTCATCGACGAGATGGGGCCGGTCGACTACGCGCCCGGCGAGGCGATCGGCGCCCCCGACCACCCCCACCGGGGCTTCGAGACGGTCACCTACGTGCTCGAAGGCGAGATGGAGCACGAGGATTCCGCCGGACACCGCGGCAAGCTGGGACCCGGCGACGTGCAGTGGATGACCGCCGGGGGCGGCGTGGTCCATTCCGAGATGCCTTCGCGGCGCATTCGCGAGCAAGGCGGCCGGGTGCACGGCTTCCAGGTCTGGTTGAACCTGCCCAGGCGGGACAAGCTGATCCGCCCACGCTACCAGGAGTACTCGCGTGAGAAGCTGCCGCAGGCGAACACCGGCGACGGCAAGGCGCAGGTCCGCGTCATCGCCGGCGAGGCGCTCGGGGCCCACGCCGTGATCGAGACGCGAACCCCGATCGTCTTCCAGGATTGGACCCTGCAGCCAGGTGCCGACGTCACCATTCCTTTCACGCCCGACCTCCGGATGCTGGTGTACGTATTCGAGGGTTCGGTCCGGATCGGTCCGAACGGCACCACGCTGGAGGAAGGTCAGCTTGCCATCCTCGGCACCGGCGATTCCGTTCGGCTAGCGGGAGCGGCGCGTCCAGGGCGGATTCTGCTGCTCGGTGGCGTCCCGCTCCGTGAGCCGGTGGCGCGCTACGGCCCGTTCGTGATGAATACACGGGCGGAGCTCGTCCAGGCATTCGAGGATTACGAGAGCGGCCGGATGGGCGAGATCACCCGCAGCGCCGAGATCCAGGGAGACGCCAATCGCGGAGGGCGAGCCCTGGATCCCGGGTAGACTGCCCGGAGATGGGTGAACCCGCCTTTCCTGCCGGATTCCTCTGGGGCACCTCCACGTCCGCGCACCAGGTCGAGGGGGGCAACGAGAACAACGACTGGTCCGAGTGGGAGAAGCAACCGGGGCGCATCCGCGACGGGACCACGTCCGCCGAGGCATGCCGCTGGTGGAACGGCAGCGCGGAGGAGGACCTCGCCACCGCCGCGTCCTTGGGCCAGAACGCGCACCGCCTGAGCATCGAGTGGAGTCGCCTCGAGCCGGAACCCGGCCGTTGGGACGATGCTGCCTTCGCCCGCTACCTGCGCCTGCTCGCCGAGATGCGGCGCCTCGGCATCAGCGCGATGGTCACTCTGCACCATGTCACCTTGCCGCGATGGGTGGCCGCTCGCGGCGGCTGGCTTGCGCGCGACATCGTTTCGCTGTTTGCGCGCTACGCCGAGGAGTGCATCCGCCGGCTGGGCGGATCGGTCGATCACTGGGTGACGATCAACGAGCCCGCTTCGGTAGCGGGTGCCGCGTATGTCTCGAGGTACTGGCCGCCCGCGCTCGGATCGGTCCGCGCGGGCCTGCGCGCGCTCGGCGCCATGCTCGAGGCGCACGCGGCGGCGTACGGCGCGATGAAGCGCGTGCATCCGGCCGCTTCCGTCGGCATCGTGCTCAGCACGCCTCGTTTCGAGCCTGCCCGGACGGGCTCGCGCATGGACACGTTGATCTGCGCCGCCCAGGACTGGGTCTTCATCGGGTCGCTTCTGCGCGCCCTGCGCACCGGGACCCTGTTGCCGCCGCTCGCGGGGCCCGCGCGGCCTCCCGGGCTGCGGCGCTCGCTGGACTTCCTCGGCGCCAACTACTACGGACAATACGCGGTGCGCTTCGATCCGCTCCTGCACGAACGGCTCTTCGGGCGGCACGTGCAGGAGCCCACGGTTCGGGCCGGCGAATGCGATTGGGGACAGATCTCTCCTGAAGGCCTCACGCGCCAGCTCGTGCGGCTCTCCGCGATGGAGGTACCCCTCTACGTGACGGAGAACGGCATCCACGATGCAGCGGATGCGATCCGGCCGGCCTTCCTCACCGACCACGTCGCGGCGGTCCACGAGGCGATCCGCCGCGGCGCCGACGTGCGCGGCTACTTCCACTGGTCGCTCCTCGACAACTTCGAGTGGGCGGAGGGCTGGCAGCCGAGGTTCGGGCTGATCGAGGTGGACCCCGTCACGCAGAAGCGTACGCTGCGGTCGAGCGCGCATCTGTACGCGCGCATCTGCGGCTCCAACGGAGCGACGGCGTCGGGCAGGGAACGCGGTTCGCAGGGCTCTCCCTGATCGACTCAGTCCGGGGATCGGAGCATCTCATGGGACGCCCGATCGGTCGGTCACGGCCCTCGGCCGCCAGACCGAGACGAGCGCCGTCGCGCCAAGCACGACGGCGATCACGGCCACCGAGGCGGGCGGGCTGATCTGGACCCACCCGCTCGCGAGCAACTTGACGGCCGTGAACAGGAGGACGACCGCGAGCCCCTGCCGCACGAACCGGAGGCGGTTCAGCGCATCCGCGACCACGAAGTAGAGCGAACGCAACCCCAGCATCGCCATCACGTTCGAGCTGTACACGAGCAGGGGGTCGCGGGTGATCGAGAGCACCGCGGGTACGGAATCGAGCGCGAAGACGATGTCCGTCGTCTCGATCACCACCAGTGCGACGAAGAGGGGCGTTGCAACCAGCCGGCCGCGGTCGCGCCGCCAGAACCGGTTTCCGCTGACCACGGGACTGACCGGCAGCAGGCGCGCGATCCAGGTCTCGCAGACGTTACAGGCCTTGGCGACCGCGCGCCGCTCGCGTTGCTCGCCGAAGAGGAGCCTCCAGGCGGCGAAGAGGATCAGCGCGGTGAACGGATAGGTGATCCATTGAAAGCGCTGGATCAGCGCGATGCCGGCGAGAATCACCACGGCCCGGAGCACGAGCGCCCCGGCGATCCCGGCCCGCAGCACCCGCCGCTGATGCCGGGCAGGGATGTGGAGCTCGGAAAAGATGATGACGAATACGAAGATGTTGTCGACGGAGAGCGACTTCTCCAGCAGATACGCCGCGTAGTACTCGGCCGCCGCGGTGCTGCCGCGGGAGAGGGCGATCCATCCTCCGAAGGTCAGAGCCAGCGCGATCCAGCCGGCGCTCCACGCCACGTTCCTGCGCCAGGGCGTGCTCTCGGTTGCCTTGTCGTTCACCGGATCCTCCGGGCGGTGCCTGACTTCCACTCCGTCCGAGGCTGCAAGCCCCTGGTCCACGTGTCAACCTCCCCGGCCTGACCCCCCTTGCGCAGGGATGCCGCATTCCGCGATTCTCTTCTCGTAGATGGCCCTGCGCGCAAAGATCCTCATCGTCGACGACGATCCGGACATCCGCGACAGCCTGGGCGAGGCGCTTCGCGAGGAAGGCTACCAGGTCACCCAGTTCTCCAGCGCACGCGAGGCTCTCGACTATCTCAAAGGCGGGGCCGGGGCCGACGTGATCCTCCTCGATCTCTTCATGCCCGACCTCGACGGGTGGGACTTCCGCGCCGAGCAAAAAAGCGATCCGCGCACCGCCGGCATCCCGGTGATCTCTCTTTCGGCCGCCGGCAAGCTGGTCGACGTGGCGTATTCACTGCGCAAACCCGTGAGCGTGGACGAGATCGTCCGCGCGATCGAGGGCGTGACGACGCCGGATTGATCACCTCGCGGCGACGTCCGGACGCCAGCGCGGGAGCTGCACGATGAACGTGGCTCCCTGCCCGGGTTCGCTCTCGACCTCGATCCGCCCGCCGTGCGCTTCGACCAGCTGCCGCGCGATGTACAGGCCGAGCCCGAGGCCGCCGTACTTGCGCACCGGAACGGCGCGCTCGAACCGATCGAACACCAGCGCGATCTTCTCCTTCGAGATCCCGATTCCCCGGTCGGCGACCATCAGCTTCACCGCCGCATCATCTCCCTGGACGGCGAGCTCGATCGGCTTTCCCGCGCCGAACTTCACTGCGTTCGAAAGCAGGTTCGTCAGCACCTGGTCGACGCGCATCGGGTCCCAGACTCCCACCAGCCGGTCCGGCGCGCGCACCTCGAGCGCCGATCCGTTCACGCGCGCCGTCTCCATGAAGCGGGCGGCAACCTCTCTCGCCAGCGCCCCAAGATCGAATTCCTCGGTGGACAGCTCCATCCTGCCTGCCGCGATGCGGGAAACGTCCAGCAGGGAATCGACCAGCTTGATCAGGCGACTGAGCTGGTGGGCGACGCGCCCGGTCCTCTCCCGAAGGCGCTCGTCCTCAGAGCGCAGCACCACGCGCTCCAGTCCCTGGACGGTGAGGAGCATGGAGGTGAGCGGAGTGCGCAGCTCGTGCGATGCCACGGAGAGGAACTCGTCGCGCACCGCGATCGCCTCTCGCGCGGCTTGATAGAGCTGCGCGTTCTCCAGGGCGGTTGCGCACCGCTGGGCGAGCTCCATCGCGTGATCCAGATCCTCCTGGCCGAACCTGCGGTCCGATCCGATGATGCCCAGGGTCAGCGCGCCAGCCGTCGATCCCCGGATCGTCAGCGGGACGCAGATCCGCGACCGGAGCCCCAGATTGCGCAGCTGCCGCAGGTTCTCTTCGTCGACGGCGAAGCCCGCGAGGACCTCGTCGCCAATCTCGCTGAGCAGCTCGGGCTCGCCGGTGCGGATCACCCGCGGATATCCGAGCGGGAGATCCGCTCCCGGCGGATGGCGGCCCAGCAGCTCGCGGACCAGTCCTTCCTTGCCCTCCACCTGGTGGATGACCGGCGTGCGGATCTCCCTTCCCTCCATGAAATGGACGGCCGCCAGGTCGGCGAGATGCGGCACCGCCAACCGCGCGAGCGACTCCAAGGTGGCGCGCACGTCCAGCGTTGCCGACAATTGCGCTCCCGCCTCGGCGAGGAAGCGCACCCATCGGTGCTGCTCCTCGATGGCCGAGCGCGCCGCCTGTTCCTGAAGGAAGTTTTCGTGCTCTCGCTGCGCCTGGTGCCGGTAGATCGCCAGCTCGACGGCGATGTGCAGCTCGCGCTCGTCGAACGGCTTGAGCAGGTATCCGAACGGTTC